>CALLZL010000587.1 GCA_937859575.1 uncultured Chloroflexota bacterium | reverse complement strand
CCGGGGCAAGGGCGAGGGTGATATGTGCGCAGGGGGCCCCGGGGAGGGGCTATGCCCCGCCGGAATGACCTTGGTCAGCCGATAGGTGCCGAGCTACCTGCATGGCAGCCGCCGCCGCTGCCACCGCGCCAGGCTCTCGGCGGTCGCTTCTGCCGTGTCGAGCCGCCTGGTGCTGCGCGTCATGCCGCAGATCTGTTTGCGGCCAATGCCCACGATCAGAATGGGAAGATGTGGACCTACCTGCCCTATGGGCCGTTTCCCACAATGGCCGAGTATCAAGCCTGGCTGGCCGAACGTGCCGCAAGTGCCGATCAGCACATGTACGCCATCGTGGTCGATGGGCGTGCCTGTGGGGTGGCAGCTTATCTGCGGATGACCCCGGCCGCCGGCTCGATTGAAGTCGGCCATCTCGCCTTTTCGCCGTTACTGCAACGCACACCGGCCGCCACCGAGGCGATGTACCTGATGATGCACCAGATATTTGGCCTGGGTTACCGGCGCTACGAGTGGAAGTGCGATACGCTTAACCTGCCGTCGCGGGCTGCTGCGCGCCGCCTTGGCTTTAGCTACGAAGGGGTCTTCCGCCAGGCGGTCGTCTATAAAGGGCGCAACCGCGATACCGCCTGGTATGCGATACTGGATCACGAATGGCCGGCACTCGAGCGATCCTATCGCCGCTGGCTTGATCCGG
This sequence comes from uncultured Chloroflexota bacterium, assembly GCA_937859575.1. GTDB lineage: Bacteria > Chloroflexota > Chloroflexia > Chloroflexales > Roseiflexaceae > CALLZL01. Next base: position 8,128 of record CALLZL010000587.1, on the reverse strand, counting down.
CCAACTTTGATGACGCCGGGAACCAACAGGTGCGCCTTGCCGAGTTGATCAGGCATGAGCGAACCAGGGAATAAGATGGGCATGCGGCATGCTGCTGCGAGAAACCGACCGGCGGAGATGCTCAGAAAGGGTAGTGTATGCGCAAGCAAGTCATCCTCGATCCGGCATTTCGCCGGCTCGAAACCATCTTCAGCACCGAAGATCTGGCCCGGCTCTATGCAGCCGCCGATATCCACTGGGGGCGTAATGAGCCGATGCCGGCCGCCGAGCTCGATGCATTAAGCGAGCAGGTCGAGGTGATTATTACCGGTGGATGGCGTCATGGCGATGTGGCGCGCTTTCCGCGGTTGCGGGCGATACTCGAAGTTGGCGGCGGCTTCCCCACGCCGCAAAGCCTGGATTATACGGCCTGTTTTGCACGAGGTATCCGTGTGCTGAGTTGTGCTCCGGCCTTTGGCCCGGCGGTTGCCGAGCTTGGCCTGGGCCTGGCGCTTGCCAGTGCCCGCCAGATCGCCTGGACGGATCGCGCGTTTCGGCATGGTGAGCCATGCTGGAGCCATACCGAGTTCGGTACGGAAATCGGCGAACCATTCACGCTCTATGGCAAACAGATCGGCCTGATCGGCTATGGTGGGCTGGCACGTGCGCTCCGGCCACTCCTGACGCCGTTTGGCTGCGATATTCAGGTGTATGATCCCTGGCTCACCGATACCTACCTGCGTCGCCAGGGAGTCACACCGGTGGATCTCGATACGGTATTGGCAACCTCGAAGGTGATCTTTGTGCTGGCGGTGCCGAGCGCGAGCAACCAGGCATTAATCGATCGCAGCCGGCTCGAACGCATCCGCTCTGATGCAGTGTTCGTGCTGCTCAGCCGATCCCATGTCGTCGATTTTGCCGCCCTTACCGAACTCCTGCTGGCGGGGCGCTTCCGCGCTGCGATCGATGTCTTCCCCGAGGAACCGCTGGCGCGGGATCACCCGATTCGTAGTGCACAGCATGCCGTGCTTTCGTCACATCGCGCAGGTGCTATGGGCGAATCGCTCAGGAACGTCGGCCGGGTGGTGGCTGATGATCTTGAGGCGATCTGTGCCGACCTGGTGCCGCAGGCTATGCAGCTGGCACAGCCCGAATTCATCAAGTTGCGCGGTTAGATAGCTGCAGCGGCACCGCAACCTGCCCCTTTTTATTCGGTTTCGGTATAGATCTCGGGTTTGAGCACCCCGATATACGGCAGGTTGCGGTAATGCTCACCGTAGTCGAGGCCATACCCAACCACAAATTTGTTGGGGATGTCGAAACCGAGATACTCGACATGCACATCGGTCACGCGGCGTTCGGGTTTGTTGAGGAGTGCACAGATCTGCAGGCTGGCCGGGTTGCGCCGCAACAACTGGCTCCGCAAATAGTTGAGCGTCAGCCCGCTGTCGATGATATCTTCGACAATCAACACATGCCGTCCGGCAATGTCGGTGTCGAGATCCTTCAGCATGCGTACCACACCACTCGACTCGGTGCTCTGGCCGTAGCTCGATACGGCAATGAAATCGATCGCCAGCGGCCGATCAATTGCCCGTGCCAGATCGACCATGAACATCACACATCCCTTGAGAACCCCGACCAGTAACAGATCCTGCTTCTCGCGGTAGTCGGCGGTGATCTGGGCACCCAATTCGCCAATGCGTGCCTGAATGGCTTCCGACTCCAGCAAGATCTCGGCGATCTCGTCGTGCATCTACGTCTCCATTTCTTTGTCTGGCGGTATCAGTGTCAGCAAAAGCTGCGGTGTTTCCGGTTCGGTTACTGCATAGCGTCGATCGAGACATACCCCTGCAATCCAGACGATCTGTTCCCCACAGACGATGATCGGCCAGGCGGCTCGCCTGGCCCGTGGCACCCGCGCATCAACCAGCACATCCTGCAGCCGTCGTTCGCCGCGCCCGCCCAATGGCCGTAGCCTTTCGCCACTGCGCCGTCGCCGTACCTGTAATGCGCCGTCAAGCGCCGTCGCATCGATCCGTGTTTGCCAACGGCTCGGGTTGTGCATGTCGCCGGGTGTGGCAACCTGCACGCTGATGGCCCAACCATCGGCAAGTGGGTAGACACCTCCGGGATGCAGGGTCAGTTGTTCAACCTCCGGTGGGATCTGGGGGGCATGCACCGGCAACGGTTCGCCAATCGTCATGATTCCATCATACCCGATTTCGACCCGCAGCTTGCCTGGCCATGCAGTGCGCGCACCGACATATGCGCCGAACAGGCGGCGGGCTGCTTCGATATGCTGGTATTCCAGCATGGTGTCATGCCGCAGCGCAGTAAACGCTCGCCGCAGTGCGGCACGCTGCAGTGCCGGGTGCAGGGCAGCAAGTGCGGTTGTGTCGAGATCAATACCATCCGGACGTATCTGTGCCACATCGGGCCAGATCGCATCAAGATGTGTCGTCAGGAAGGCATGCTCGTCGCGGATCGCGGCGGCGCTGCGCCCGAGTGCCGCCAGGATCTGTGGGTTGTACTGCTGGAGCAGCGGCAGCAGTTCGGCTCGAATACGGGCACGCGTATGACGCGTATCGGCATTGCTCGGATCATCCTGCACGGTGAGGTTGTGGGTCTGGCAATAGTGCATGATTGCACTGCGTGGCAGATCAAGCAGTGGCCGGATCAAGAGCGGTTGATGATCGGGGCTGCCTGTAGTTGTGAGGGGTGGATGCATGCGGAGCGGCGCGTCACCCGGCTGCGGCGGGCACCAGTGAGCATAGGCGGCTGTGTAGGACATCGCGGCGAGACCAGCGGGCCCGGCACCACGGATCAAATGCATCAACACCGTTTCGGCCTGGTCGTCGGCCTGGTGGGCGACAGCCACCGCCTGGGCGTTGATCGCCTGTGCCAACTGGGCAAAAAAGCTATAGCGCAGCACGCGCCCGGCTGCATACTGGTTACGGCGGGTGGCAGCGGCGTATCCGGCGACATCGGCGGTTGCCAGTGTGGCCGGCAGGCCACGCCGCCGGGCTTCGTCGATCACGAACTGAGCCTCGGCAGCCGACTGTTGGCCGCGCAACTGGTGATCGAGGTGCGCTACATGCAGCGTCATACCAGATTCGGCACGTAGCCTATCGAGCAGATCAAGCAGGCAGAGCGAATCGGGGCCACCCGAGACAGCCACGATCACCGGATCGCGGGTGCGGATCATCCTGTGGCCGGCGATCAGGGCGCGAACCTGCCTATAGAGCGGATCAGAGCGCATGATCGCACCGTTTCTCTAGCCTTCGTGCAGCCTGATAATATACAGTGTCAGGCCGTTCTGTGGCGGTTGCCCACCATTAACGGCGACACTGATCACCGGTCGCTCGGCCCATGCAAGCAGGTAGACCCCCTCGGTATCGATCACGCCGCCCGAGGCCGATGGTGAGCTGAAGCGCAATGCGTCGCTGCTAAAGAGTGAATTGAAGAACTGACGCCGGTTGAAGATTCCACTCTCGGGGAGCGTGACGCCCCAGGGGAAGGTGCGTGGTGCACTGCTGAGATCAATCATCGCGGATGCACCCGGTACCAGGGAACCAAGCTCCTGAAAACTTGTGCCGCGAACAACCAGCGCACTATCGAATGGCAGGCCACTGAGATTGCGCACTTCGCCGACGATCTGGCCGTTGCCGTCACGGGTCAGCCGGCTGGCTACCAGCAGATCAAGATCGATTGGTGTTTCGGCAACCAGGGTGCGCACCGAAGCTACATCAACCAGCACATCACTGATCTGGATATGACCGTCGGAGGCGAGCACTGCCGCCGGGCGACCGGGTGGGTCATCGAAGCCACGGGTTTCGCTGACCAGCGACCCATTGGGGAAGGTGAGTGTATACGATGCACGCAGCGGCGAGAAGAGGCCGACATAGGTGGTTGCCATGCCACGCGGCTGCCCTTCGGCGGCCTGAACAACCGCCACCTGGTTGATCTGCGCCTGGCCGCCGCGCAACCCAAATCCCACAAGGTACAACCCGAGCGAGAAGATCAGCACGGTGACGGGTACCGTGATCCAGGCCCATTCGAGCCTGCCGACTCGCCGCAGAACCAGGTAGTTGCCCGGGCCGATGATAGCGATATAGGCCAGCAGAAAGAGCAGCAGAATGCCGGCTGATGGCAGCCCGAGAGCCGGCAGCTGCAAGACATACTGTAACAGGCTGGTTTGATTCAAACGTGCTGCCGATGCCGGTGTAAAGAGGGTGATCGTTTCGAGCAAGTTGCTCCACATATCGATCTCACCCGTCCAGCCACGTAATACCGCGAGATCAAATCGCGTGAAAGTGACTTGCCCGGCCCCGTAACTATGGACAAAAATCAGGCCGCTATTGCCGGGTAGCTGGAATGCACCTGGTCGTGCAATGACCCCATTGAGCGGTACGGTGGTATCGTTCAGGGGAGTGGTTGCCAGGGCCACCAGCGGCGCGATCGATCCTTGGGTCAGGGTGCCGTCAAGCTCGACCGGCAGCAGTTCGTTAAAGCCATTGGCTGTCTGCTGGTTGACGCCGCCACTCACGACAAGCTGGCCGCCGAGGCTGGCCCATAACTCAATTGCATCACGCTGCGCCTGGGTCAGGCTGGTGCTGTCGGTGTCATGAAAGATCAGCACGTTGATGCCGCGTAGCGAAGCGGCACGCTCGGGGAGTTCGCCGGGGCGTATATGGCGTACGGTAGTGCCGCCGGTACCGCTGAGTTGCAGCGAATTGAGGCTGTTGAGCAATGCCAGATCGCTACTGACAATACCGATCAAGAATCGATCATTATCGATCGGATCAAGCCCGATACTACGCTCGGCCAGCACGGTGCCTTCGGCAATCAAGCGCACGGTGCCGTTACGGGCGAAACTGCGCGAAAAGACATCAAGCCAGATCCGTTTTTGCGATCCGCGTGGCAGATCGATCATTGCCCGGAAGGCCGGCTCGTTGCGCTGGCCAGGGAAGAGCCATTCAAGCTCACCGCGCAGATCGGCCCCGTCGTTGGCGACATCAATAATGATAGGGAACCATTCACCGGAACGGTAGGATCCGTCGTAGCCGGCACGTACATCGAGGCTGAGGCCAGGGGCATCCTGCGCCAGGGTTCGCTGTGGAACGGACAATGAGATAAGCAGAAACACGGCCAGCAGCAGCGGAGCGAAACGGCGCATTATGATTCCTCTGGCGGGCGGCGGTTGCGGATGGTACGCAGAATGCGCAATAATTCGGCACGTGCGGCATGGCGCGCTTCGCGCCGGAGGGTCTCGGGATCGATGGTTGTCGGTTGTGGTCGTATGGCTGGTGTGCCGTTGCCGTTGCCATTGCCGCGACCATTGCCGTTGCCGTTACGCCCGGTTTGCTCGGCAATCAGTGCCGCAAGTCGGTCACGTTCAAACACTTCACCATGATCCTTCTGCAGCGCATGATACTCACGCAGTGCATTGAGCGTCGTCTGCAGATCACGCTCGTCTTTCGTCTTCTTATAATCGGTCAGATAGTCATTGATCGTCGCCTGCACCCCACGTGGATCAGGAACATGGTTAAAGCTGAAATCACCACTCGCACCGGTCTGGATCTTGACGGTTCCGAATCCCAGCAGCGATTCTATGAAACTTACGTCGAATGAAATGTTCTGGATGCGATCGAGCTGGGCGCTGCGCCGATTGATCGGGCCAAACGGGCGCTTATCGACATCGACGATCTCGCGCCGGCTGAGGATATAGACGTCGTTCACCAGTTCTTCACGCAGCCAGAAGACCCAGAAGGCACAGGCGGCGGTGGTGATCAGCCAGATCGGCAGGCTGAGAGCTGCCGGGATGAGGCTAAACTGTGCCAGCAGCCAGAGCGCCGTTGTGACGCCAAAGAAGGTGCTGATCGGTGGAATGAGCTGGATCAGCACATACACCGACGACGGCCGCCAGGTATACTCACCGGTCTGCTGGTTATACATCGGATTGGTGGGGAAGAGCCAGGCGATTGGCCCTCCCTCGCGCTTTGTGCCACTGCGTACATAGGTCGACTGACGCTGGATCGGGCGCGGTTGGCCGTCGTACACCTGCTCTTCGATCAAACGGCGCAGCAGGTTTGGTTCGACCTGTTTGCGTGCCTTGTTGATCTCGGCCTGGATGCGTTGCTGCATCTCGCGTGGGTATGTCGCAAACGTGAACTCAATCTTCTGGACACTGAAGGATTGTATCGTCAGTGCGCCATAACCGAAGATCACCGAGGCGTAGGTATTCTGCCGCATACTGACCTGTTGCACATCCCAGAGCAACATCTGCTGCTGCACATGCCGCACCAGAAACTGCTCGTCGTCGTAGATCACGCGCGTGGTCGTCAGTATCAGGGTGTTGTCGCGCCAATCGATCAGTACATAGATGAAATAGAGCGCCATGATTACGCAGATGATCGTCAGCGCTGTGGTGAACGGATCGTTGCGCCAGGCATTTGCCGGATCGATGGCAAAGATCTGGCCACCCTGAAAGCGAAACCAGACGATCAGCGAGAGCAAGGCGATGCCGACAAGATACAGATTGCTGATGTTGAGGAAGCGGGGAAATGGCAGCGACGATTTCTGCCCCGGTGTGGTTGGTGGGGTTCGTTGCCAGAGGTACACGAGCAATACAATGATGCCCATCAGCACAATACTGAAGGCATCGATGACACCGCCGTTGTTGCCGCCGCCAACCAGAAACGAGCCGCCGATGCTTCGGAACACCGCCAGCGAACCACTGAGGATCCCGAGCACGAGCGGCACCGACCCATCGCGCAACAGCATCACCCAATGCCGGCGGCTCATAAAGAGGATCTGTTCACCCTCGTCGAGTTCGAGCTGGATGTTCGGATCCCAGAACGCCATCGGCGACCTCCGTTGCCCATGTTAATCGTCGGGCCAGGTGACGCGGCTCAGGATGGAGGATGTGATCTCGTCGGGCGTGCGCCCATCGCTCATAATAACGAGTGCATCGGGGGCAGGTATCATGACATGGCGATCAAGCGCATCGCGCCGGGCGATGTCGGCCCGTATTTCATCATACGGCATGGCATTGCCGCGCTTCTCAAGTTCGGCCAGCCGTCGTCGCGCACGTTCCTCAAGTGATGCATCAAGAAAGATCTTGAGCGCGGCATCGGGCATGACAATACTGCCGATGTCACGCCCAACCATCACGACATGCCCGCGCTGGCCGATCTGGCGTTGTTTCATTCGCATCACTTCACGAACGCTCGGATGCTTTGAGGCCAGTGAAACATGCCGTTCGACATCGGGCCGCCGCAGCGCCCATGTGACATCCTGCCCATCGACGAGTACCGTATACTGCCGGCCATCGCTGATCGTCGCCGGCAAGACATCAATGATCAGATGCTGGGCGAGCTGTGTGACGGCTGCCGGATCATCAAGCGGTACACCGCGCTCGATCCCGGCGAGGGTCAGCGCCCGATACATAACACCTGTGTCGAAATATAAAAACCCAAGCTGGCGGGCGAGTCGTTCGCCAAGTGTGCTCTTTCCGGCGCCGGCCGGACCGTCGATTGTAATGACCTGCACGTGTCCCATCTATTTGTGAGCATTTCGCTGTGTGTTCTGAAGAACCGGCCCATTGTAGCATACCGTTGCGTTTTCCTGCAACGCCGCGAAGCCGGTATGGCATCCTGAGCCGCGTATAGCGATGTGCAGATGTAGTGATCGGTGCGCATGCCGAGCGCGCGCATGGTGTGCGCATGCGGGCGAGCCGCCCGCGCTGCCAGTGATCCATTGTTGTGGGCTTCGCTATAGTGGTGACGTGCCGCCCACTCGTCAAAGAGATGCTTGCTGCGCTGAGCATGACAGCCCGACATTCGCATCCTCCACGAGATGCTGAGCGCAGCGCGGCATGACGGGAGCAAGCTGTGCCGGCAGGCCAGGGTCAGGCCGGTTTGCGCGTCACAAAGAAGTAGTAGGGGCCATCTTCATCGGGTGGTGCGGTATAGATCCGGCGCAGGATGGGTTCCCATAGCAGGTTGGGCGTGAATGGCGGTACCAGCAGCCAGCGGCCGGTCAGGCGGCGTGTGATCAGTGAGGGTGCACCGTAGGAATGGCTGAAATCGAACAGCTTGAGCGCGGCGGCGCCGGGGGATGGCCCATAGGTGAGCACTTCGGGGCC
>CALLZL010000586.1 GCA_937859575.1 uncultured Chloroflexota bacterium | reverse complement strand
AGCCGGGCACGCAAGCCGGCATCGGCCGGTTGTGGGTGGAAGCGCTGTTCATCGAAACCGTTATACGAGACATCGAGTGGAATGCGGTAACGTGCCTCGACCATGGCGGCATTGTAGCGCGAACAGGCAAAAGCAGCGTCGATGGTCCGGCGGAAGAACCGATCACCGCTGAAGAAATCGGTGCCCTGGGAGTTGTAGACCAGTCGTGGCCCACGATAGCGGGCGGCCGCAACGACCGGCAGGTCATAGGGTTTCGAGATCTGAATCAGATCGTGGCCGGCACGCCGCAGATCCGGCAGTGCGGTCGCCGCCATCGAGAGGCGTTCGAGCAGTTTCAGCAGGTTGAGCGAACGCCGCAATATTCGCGAGCGACCCCATACCTCGCGGGCAATAAAGCGATACTGGCGGATCTGGAGCTGCGGGTAATCGCGTAGCACATCGCCGCGCCCGCCGTAAATCGTCACACGATGGCCGGCATCCGCCATGCGCCGTGCGACTTCCCAGACGAAACTCTCGACGCCGCCATGCTTGGTTGTGGTGGTCAGATTATAGTAGCCGATATTCATGAGTATAGTATAACGGCATACAGCCGTTCTATAGCGAAGTGCAAAAAGAATCATTGCCGGGAGCGCGGGCGTCTCGCCCGCATGTGCACACGATGCGCGCGGTCCCAATCATATGCCTCCCTGTGCTCCAAGCGATCCTTCGCCGCACAGCGGCTCAGGATGACAATCCGACATCCTTTGGCGAAGCACTGCCGGTCGTGTAGTCGCCACCCACCCTACCCGCGTCGCGGCGCCGCAGCGACCGCGCGCGCACGAGGCATGGCAACGGGCTATTCCGCACCGAACAGGCGTAGAGACGGCCCGCCGGGCCGTCTCTACTGTGCGCGAAGGTATCGTATTCCGCCTAACATCATGGCACACCGGCGATACCGCCATAGAGCACGCCAAGCCGGCGGCGATCGATCTGCGCCGGGTCGGCTTCGGCCGGTACCCAGATCTCGCTGGCGATACGCACCAGCAGGGTACCGGTGCCTGGTGCCGTCGGCGCGCCAATGGCAATGCGATATGGCCGGGGTGTTTCGTCGAGGGCCACACATCCAGCCGCGACAAACGGTGCCGCCGGATCATCAAGCAGGTATGATTGCTCGTGGCGGTATTCGATGCACGCCTGTGCTGCGCCAAGTGAGGCCGGGCGAACCCCACCGGCCAGCATGATCTCCAGTGCTTCATGGTCGCCGGCTGGCCATGGCACACGGATCAGCGCATCACCATCCGTCCATGCCAGGCGCATGCCGGTAATTGCTTCGGGGCGATACAGCCCGCGCAACTGGCTGACATACGCATCGATCGCAGCAGTCGCCTCGGTGTCGCTGCCGGGGGTCGGCTGTGCCAGGTAGACCACAAACTCCAGGGTTGTATCGTAGACATTACGCGGCTTTTGATGGGTCAGTTGCTCAAATTCACGCAAACTCACCGCCAGTGTGTTGATCGGCACCAGTTGCTGCCCCGGCAGGCCGATACCGCCGCTTGGCCCGAGCACAACAAACACATTGCGTCCTTCGGCCTGCCAGCGTTCGACATAGCGTGCCAGCTGTGGTGCATACTGATCGGGGCGTGGGCTCTTGATCGCCAGTGCATTCAGACCATATGCATAGGTGAGCGGTGTTGTGAGCAGGTCGGGCGTATCGCGCCCACCACTGCGGAACAACAGCACGTCTTCGGGCTCGAAGCGGGTGGCCAGTTGTTCGAACTGTGCCAGGGCACCGGCATACTCGATGTGGCGATAGATCGGGATATTGGTGGCGATAAGGAACAGTACCAGCAGGCTGCCGAGGGTAGCGGCGGCGGCACGGCGCAGGCGTGCGAAACGACCGGCCGCCGCCAGATGCACCAGCGCATAGGAACCTGCCAGCGCAAAGGCTGGGTAGACGAGTACCATATAGCGGCGCAGAATATAGATATAGTGCTGATCACTGGCACCATAGGTCTGGCGGATGTAGAAGGCCGATACCAGCAATGCCATGACGAGGAACAGCCATGACTCACGCGTCATGCCGCGCCGCCACCAGACGGCAAATCCGATCACCCCCAGCCCGATCCCGAGCGGCGAGAGATACCAGCCGACACGCACCATGTTGGCAAGCGGAATGGCATACACCGGCCGCATGTCGCTTGGGATGGCAATCGGTGCGCCGATATACCCCTGGAGTGCCAGGCATGGCCCGGTTGGCGTGCTGAGCTGAGCCGGCGTCAGGCAGGCCGGAATGGCGGCCAGTGTGTCGCTGTTCAGGATGCGCGGCCGTACCAGGTAGCCATAGGTTGCCAGGAGGATAATGGCGGTGGCCCGGGGCAGGAAAAGGGGCCCGGCAACACGCGGCCGCAGCGCCCCGGCACGCGGCCCCCGCGGGCGCCCGGGGTGTTGCCAAGGTATGCGTCGGTCCCAGCCAGACGCAAGGAGCCGTTAATCACATATCCTGCCTCCACCCGGATATCCCGGCCCACCACTTCA
>CALLZL010000585.1 GCA_937859575.1 uncultured Chloroflexota bacterium | reverse complement strand
CCGACCATGCCGCAGTCGAGGATGATCAGGGTGAATGGAGTCGTGGCAGGCATCCCGTTGCTGCCGGTTGGCGGCGGGCTTTCGGCACGCACAAACAGGTTACCGGGGTGTGGATCGGCATGGAAGAACCCATCGAGAAAGAACTGCTTGAGGAAAGAGCGGTTGAGCCGTGAGGCGACCTCGGCACGGCTGATGCCCGCCGCTTCAATTGCTGCATAATCACTGATCTTGTAGCCGCTGATGCGCTCCATCACCAGCATGCGCCGGGTTGAAAGCTCGGGGTACGGCTCAGGAAAGTAGACTCCGGCAGTTTCGGCAAATGCGGCACGAAAGGTTAGCGCATTCTGCGCCTCTTTGACGTAGTCGAGTTCTTCACGCAGCACACGGGCAAACTCATCGAACAACCGCTCGAGATCGGCACGCCGGCGGATCAACGGGTAGTTCTTGATCAACCGGACTGCCCAATGGATAGAGCTCAGATCGATCTCGACGATCTCGTCGATCCGCGGTCGTTGAACCTTGATCGCAACCTTACGGCCATCGCGTAGTTCGCCATAATAGACCTGCCCAAGCGACGCTGCCGCTACGGGTGTTGCATCGAATGCGGCAAAAATAGTATCGGGGGTTGCACCCAGCTCTTCGTGCAGGATCTGTAGCATGTAGGGCAGTGGTGCGGGCGGAACTTCATCCTGCAGCCCGCTCAGTTCATCGGTGATCGCAGCCGGCAGAATATCGGCACGCGCACTGAGAAACTGGCCGAGCTTGATCAACACCCCGCCGAGCCGGCCGGCCAGGCGGCGAAAATCGCGCGCCATCCGGCGGTAACGCATCAGCCCGCTGCGCTGCACATACCAGCGGCTCACACGGAACCGCCCGAGCAGGATGTCGATCACGAAGATATGGACGATAACCCGCAAAAAGAACCACGAGACCTGCACAAATCGCCGCCGCCGGGCGATCCGAAACGGCACCAGATTGGCTGGTGGCAACAACCCTGCCGATACGCTTGTTGGCTCTGTGATATTCTGCACGAGCACATTATACACGCTCAGACGAGCGGGAGCATGTCGTTGGCTGGTAGTCGCGTGAGTGTGCGGCGTACCAGATGCGTGCCGAGCAGTTCGCCAAGGATGCCAACCGCCTCACGGATCACATCCGGCTGCTGCGACGAGAACGAGAGCCGCATGTGCGGCCGCTGCGGCGCATTGGCAAAGAAGACATCACCCGGTGCAAATGCTACACCGCGCTCGATTGCCGCCAGGTAGAGATCGGTTGTCGAGATATCGGGCGGCAACATCACCCAGCTGCAGAATCCACCGAGCGGCTCCGTCCACCGTAGATTCGACGGAAACGAACGTGCCATGGCGTCGAGCAAGACATCACGCCGCTCGCGGTAGCGTGGAATAATGCGCCGGATGTGTGACGCCAACCAGCCATGCTGGATGAAGATCGCCAGTGCGCGCTGCAGCAGCGCCGGTGAACAGAGATCATAGGCTTGCTTGGTCTCGGCGAGATGGCAGATCAGATTCGGGGTGGCAACAATATAGCCAAGCCGCGCCCCGGGCAGCAGCGTCTTCGAGAGACTGCTGACATAGATTACCAGATCACCAGGATCATCATGCTTGAGAGCTTGCGGTGCAGGCCCTTCGTATGCCAGCAGACCATAAATATCATCCTCAACTACCGGCACCCGATAACGACCGGCGATTTCGAGCAGAGCTCTACGCCGTTCAGGCGACATACAGACGCCGCTTGGGTTCTGGAAGGCCGGAATGGTATAGATAAAGCGTGGCCGATAGGCAACGATATGCGCTTCCAACTCATCAACAATCATGCCGTGGCTATCTAGCGGCACACCGATCAGGCGCAACCCATGATTGCCGAACACATTCAGCGCACCCAGATAGGTCGGCTGTTCGACAAGCACGACATCCCCAGGCTGCGCTAACGTACGTGCCAGCAGCGCCAGCCCTTGTGTCACCCCGGCAGTGATCAGGATCTCGTCGGGGCTGGCCGACACACCACGTTCGGCCACCAGATCGGCAAGCACGGTGCGTAACTGCGGATCGCCCTGTGCCACCGTATAACCAAGTGCTGCCGGCCCGCTGCCAAGCGCCTCTTCGAGTGCTTTACCAAACTCGCGTGTCGGGTAGAACTCGGGGGCCGCATCAGCCATGGCCAGTGAACGCATCCCCGGAACCTGCGCCATCCGTACCATATCGCCAAGCAGACCGCGCGCCGAAAGCTCACGGCCAAACTCAAGCTCGCCGGGCGCACCGATCTGCGGTGCGACAAACGTGCCACGCCCAACCGTCGCCTCGACCCAACCACCCGACTGAAGTTCGCCATACGCACTATGCACCGTCAGCCGCGTCACACCCAGCTGCCGTGCCAGATCTCGTACCGTCGGCAGGCGTGTGCCCGGCGGTAATGAACCATTGCGAATGCGCCGCTGGATCTCACGCGCAATCTGCTCGTATAACGGGATACCTGCACTTCGATCAACTGTCAGATGCATAGCTTCGCCTCCGTCGCGTTTTTTCTAGCGCGATTGTAACAACTTCCGACTCAATTGTGCAGTGACAAAAGACGGAATTGGCCTGGTACAATCTTCACTTCAACTGGCTGCACTCTACAATGACGAGATGCTCATATAATCTGGTAAGGGCGCGTGCTATAATGAATCAGAGATATAGGATCGTGGAGTTATTGCAGCGACATGGGCGATACAACGCAGCAGATTGCCGAACGGTTCAGCCTGTTTGCCGAACGCATGCAAGGTGAAGGGCTACCGGCACTGGTTATCGACACGTTCCGCCACTATTACACCCTGCTTGCAACCGGCGACACCGGGATCATTGCCGAACAGGCGATCACACCGGTCGATAGTTTGCCGGCGTTGGGTGAACTGGCCAGCTATCGCGATGCAGGTCGGCGTGTGGTGGGGAAGGTGGCACAGTTGAAGCTCAATGGCGGGCTCGGTACAAGTATGGGGCTCGACGGCCCCAAGTCGTTGTTGACGGCACGCGACGGGTTGAGTTTCCTCGAGATCACGTTACGCCAGAATGCGCAATTTGCCGCGCAGCATCGGGTTGACGCACCACTATTGCTGCTTAACAGCTTCAGCACCGACGCCGACACGCGTGCACTTCTCGATCGGGATCCAATCGCGCTGCAACACCCGCCGCGGCTACTCATGCAGCATAAGATCCCCAAAGTCGTGCGTGAGACACAGCTACCGGCCGATTCTCCTGGCGAACCGGATCTGGCCTGGTGCCCACCCGGGCATGGCGAAGTCTATCTTGTGCTGGCGTTGTCGGGGCAACTTGATGCCCTACTTGAGGCCGGCTACGAGTACCTGTTCATGTCGAATATCGATAATCTCGGCGCAACGATCGATCTTGCGCTCTTGGGGTACATGCAGCAGCACCAGATCAGCTTTCTGATCGAGGTGGCACGCCGCACAGAGAACGACCGGAAAGGAGGCCACATCGCCCGCGACGTGCATGGGCAACTGATCCTGCGCGAAATCGCCCAATGCCCCGAACGCGATATGGACGCGTTTCAGGATATTCAGCGGCACCGGTATTTCAACACCAACAATATCTGGATCCACCTGCCGCAACTCAAAGCGACTCTCGCACAGCACCAGAACATTCTGAAGCTGCCGATGATTCGCAATTTGAAGACGCTTGATCCAAAGCAACCCGATTCGCCCGAAGTGTATCAACTTGAAACAGCTATGGGAGCCGCAATCGCGATTTTCAGCGGTGCACAGGCGGTCTGTGTCACCCGCGAACGCTTCGTACCCGTCAAGCTCTGTGCCGATCTCTTGCTGTTGCGCTCGGATCGTTATATGCTCGACGATAACTACCAGCTGCAGCCGATATGCTCCGAGCAACCAATCGCACTCCAACTCGATCCGGCTTTTTACCGTCTGATCAACGATTTCGATGCACGCTTCCCGTTCGGGTCGCCGTCACTGATCGACTGCACCCGGCTCAACGTCAATGGCGACGTCTGTTTCGGTGAAGGCGTGATACTCCGAGGTACGGTTCAGATCACCAATCGCACACCGCAGCAGCATGTGATCCCTGCCGGTACGATCCTTGCCGACACGCATCACCAGGTTGCGTAACGACACACAACGAGGTACTACTATGGTGTTTTCCCAGCATACCGTTGGCGATGCTGCCGGCGGAAGGGCCAGTGAAGGCTCTGGGATGGTCTACTCAACCGCTGCTCCGCTCATGCCGCCGCTACGGCTGGCCTATCGCGATGCCGAGCATCGCGAGAGCGCAGAACATCACCTGCTTGCGCGCATTGCCGATGTTTTTGCATCGGCCGGGTTTAGCTTCTCGCGCACGATGATCGTCAACTATTATGTCTCGCTGAAGACCAATCCATTCGTTATTCTGGCTGGCCCACAGGGCTCAGGAAAGAGCGAATTTGTTGATCTCTTTGCCGAGGCGCTGCTCGGGCGCGATAGCTCTCAGTTTGCGCGTATCACCGGCAACCTGGCATGGATCCATGCTACCGGGCAAGATCACTACTACCGCCTGTTCCACGAACGATTCACATCACTCCAGTTTCTGGATCTGTTGCAGGAAGCATCGGATCCGGCCAGTAGTGGTAAATTGTTTCTGGCGTGCTTCGATGGGCTGCGGCCCGAAGAGTTTACCTACTTCTTTTCCAATCTGCTCTATATCGATGCCCATGGGCGCAAGTATCTCAATATCCCCGGTGTGGCCAACGGCCAGCAGCCGATACTTCCAGCCAACCTCTTGCTGACGGCGACAATCAACACGGCTGAGTATGGCGGTATGTTGACGCGTGATGTATTGCGGCATGGGGCGGTGATCGAATTTCGCGCCCGCCAGTACGAACTACCCGGCCGCGCCAACAGCACCCCACCACCGGTCGGGTATCAACGGCTCTGGCAACAGGCCACCATCCACGATCCGGATGTGGCTCGCCGGCGTCTGGTCGATCTGATAGGCACCGAACAACTTGCCCGATTACGCTGCTCGCCGGCGCTCTCACAACTGCTGTGGCAGGGGGGCATCGCGCTGACGAACCAGGTGTTGCAAGGGGTTACGATTTACGTTGCGAATAGCTTCGATGCCAGTGGCAACGGCCTATTTGACACACACGACCGCGATCACAATGCCCAGATCGCCTACGACTCACAGGTTGTCCAGCGTGTGCTCTGGCGGCTGCGCGACTCAAGCGACGATACGGTCTGCACGGCGTTGCGCGAATATCTCGACCACCTTGCACCGACTGCAACCCAGCAGGCTGTGGCCTGATCTCGCCCACGATGTGATGCCCGTATCCCGGCGGTGCATATCGCCGGGATACGGGCTTTGATTCTTGTGAGCCGGGGTCATCTATCTATTGCTGCGGGTGAACCGAATTGCACACAACCTGCTGGTGTGTTGTCGTACGATAGGCGACAAAGCCTCGTGCCTGATAGTTGGCCAGGGCGTGTGGCCCATCAAGCGTACACGTATGCAACCAGACACGCTCGGCACCGGCTGCGAAGGCTGATTGAACACCATACGAGAGCAGGTGCTTGCCGAGGCCTCGGCCATGAAACTGCGGTATAACGCCGAAATACGCGACTTCGGTGCCTGGTTCTTCACCAGCGGTTTCGAGTTCGATATAACCGGCAGGTGTGCCGCGCAGATACAATACATGGAGCGAGATACTCGGCCGCGCCAGGTGAGCATGTAACTGTGCATCGCTCCAGGCCAGCCGATCAACCCATTGAAACTCACGGCCGACCGCATCATACAAAAAGCGGTAGAACGGCACCAGTACGACATGAGCCTGAATGATCCGCAGATCCGGATCGGCACTATAGGCAGGCAGAAAGTGCGCCGGATCACAGAGTTCGAGATAGGTGGTAACAACAGTAACGGTTGTTTCGCACATAATGCTTCCCTTTTCAATAACGAACCAGTTGAGCCATACCAGCAAGTGTCTTGCCGATATCACATAGTATAGTTGACGCGGCGACATGCCACATGCTACGATAGCGCATCTCAATCACATATTGTCATCAGGAGGACCACATCCGTGAAGATCGGAGTTGTCGTACCGATCGCCGATGATCCACAGGCCGGCCCGGTACCGAGTTACGAGCAGATCCGCAGCTATGCCCAGCAAGCGGAAGCTGCCGGGTTTGATTCGATCTGGCTCTTTGATCATCTGATCATGCGCCCGGAGGATCAGGCAGAACGCGGGATCTGGGAATGCTGGACCCTACTCACCGCGCTAGCCGAAGCAACCTGGCGGGTCGAGCTCGGTACCCTGGTGCTCTGTATGCCGTTCCGGAATCCGGCATTACTGGCCAAAATGGCCGAAACACTCGATGCCGTCAGCGGAGGGCGGCTGATCCTGGGGGTTGGTGCAGGCTGGCACCAGCCGGAATTTGATGCCTTCGGCTTCCCCTTCGATCACCGCGTCGATCGTTTCGAAGAGGCGTTGCAGGTGCTGGTACCATTGCTGCGCCAGGGTCGCGTAAGCTATCATGGGCAGCACCATCATGCCGAACAGGCAGTCATCCGCCCACGCGGGCCACGGCCCAATGGGCCACCGCTGCTGATCGCCGCCTTCGGCCCACGCATGCTACGCCTGACGGCACGTTTCGCCGATGCTTGGAATACCGCATGGATCGGCCTGCCAGAGGCACTAGCCGCACAACGCAGCGCGCTCCTGCAGGCGTGTGAAGCCGAGGGGCGGGATCCGGCCCAGATCAGCATCACTGTCGGGGTCAATATTGCATGTGATCCGGCAATTGCCGTCGAGAGCAGCAATAGCATCATTGCAGGGAGTCCGGCACAGATCGCCGAGGCACTGCGCACCTACGAGGCCAGCGGCGTCGATCACCTGATCTGCTGGCCACGGCCGATACATGCAACATCACTTGGGTATCTGGCCGATGCACTCGATCTCTATCGCCGGGGGCAGACCTAAGAGACCATTTAGCCGAAAGAGGAATCGCCATGAAGCCGCTTGACGTTATCCTGACCGATGTCGCGCCATTGCCGCCCAATGGCTCAAGCCAGGCGCTGCGCTATGGTAACCGGCTGGTCACCTCCAGCTTTACCGGAGCCAACCCGCACGGCAGCGGAATTACCCCGGGCGGATTCGCCGCCGAGTTTCGCCTGGCAGTTCACTACCTGCAAGCCGTGCTGAATGCGGCACGCTGCACGCTCCACGATGTGGTGCGAATCAATATTGTGCTGACCGATATGAAATATGTGGAAGAGCTTGACCAGTTAATGGCCGAGTACTTCCATGCGCCATACCCCACCCAGACAGTCAGCGGCGTCATGAGCCTGCGTGGCGGCGCTCAGGTCGCGATTGATGTCTGGGCCGTCATCCGTGATGATGCATGAACCCACTGGCTGGTACCTGCTGAACGATACCAGCCGACTATCAGGCGAGGGACATCATTGGTGTGCCGGAGAGCAGTTCACTGATCCGATCCAGTAAGAGATCAAACTCAAACGGCTTTTCGACATAATCGACATACCCGGCATTGCGGGCCAGGGTGCGTGTCACAAGGGTCGGAAAGAGGGTGGCACCAAGGATCGGCACACCGGCAAGTGCCGGTAATGCATGCAAGTGACGGGTGATTTCCCAGGCTGGTTGCCACGGCAGAGCAAGGTTCATCAGGATCAGATCCGGTTGCGCCGCTAGTGCTTGGGTCACAGCTTCGCTCCCCGGTGTCGCTTCGAGCACACGATACCCCGAAGCCCGCAATAAACGCACCAGAATATCGCGATGCTCTGGAGCATCGTCGACAATCAGGATCGTGTGGGGCAGCATGGCGGTTCCTCAGCGTGTGCATGGCTCGGCTCTGAGGAGGATCATACATGATTTTCGTACCAACACAGCACACCGGCCTGTGCGGCGTTGCCGCACAGGCCGGTGTGCTGTGTTGATCGCTTGATAGCGACGGGTCTCAACGGCGGAAGATCACCAGCATGCCAAGGCCGATCATCAACAGCGGGAAGATCAGATCCATATTCATGCCGAGTTCGTCGGCCAAGAGCATGGCACCAAACCCGAGCAGGATCATGCCGACCCAACGAGCGCGACTCCGCGGCCGCGCAGTAACCGGTGCCGCCGTGTGCTGTGCCATATTGGCCTGTGTCGGATCCAGCGAGACGGTCGCGCCGAGCGAAGGGTTACCGATTGGCTCGCCTGTGATCGGGTTGTAGCGGTATGCCTCAGGCGGAGGCGGCTGATCGCTATAGCGGCTGGCATGCGCGTAGGTACGAGCCTGCTGCTCATAGTAGACAGTATCACCCGCCTCGGCGGCTGTGCCGACATTGGTCGCCGCTCCGTGCGAGCCATGCGGTATCGACGTCATCTTCGGCTCCTCAGGCATCAAAAACCACAAGATCGGGTATATCAACAGGCCAAATCCAGTAATCACCGTGACCAGAACGAAGATCAGGCGTACTACTACCGGATCAATGCGGTAGGCCTGTGCCAGGCCACCACATACCCCGGCAATCATACGTTCAGAACGGCTACGAACCAATCGTTGCTGCATAACTCCCTCACCGGCCACATTATAGCTAGGTGCAGAATGGTTGATTATTGGGACCGCGCGCATCTTGCGCGCATGCGGGCGGGACGCCCGCGCTCCCAGGATGCGGATGGTTCTGCACTTAGCTATAGTATGCGGCAATCACGGCCATCGGTATCTGTTGCCTATGACGCCGACCATACGATCAGTGTTGCACTAGAACACGATCCGTTCACGCCGTAATGCGATACTCTGCAGGAGCCCGATCGCCGCCAGTGACGTGAGTGTGAAACTACCGCCATACGAGATAAACGGCAGCGGAATGCCGGTGATCGGCATAATACTCATGTTCATGCCGACATGCACCACGGTATGGCAGAGAAACATGCCGGCAATACCAATCGCAATCAACCGGCCGAAGGTATCACGTGCAACCCTCGCAACAGACAACGCCTGCCAGATCAGCGCCCCAAGAAATATGAGCATGAGCGTTGCACCGAAAAAGCCTAACTCTTCACCGGTTACCGCAAAAATAAAATCGGAATACTGCACCGGTAAGTAGTTTCCCTGACTCAGGATGCCGCGCGTCCATCCCTGGCCGAACATGCCGCCCGAACCGATCGCCGTGAGTGATTGGATAATATTCCAGGCACCTTCACGCAGATCCGGATCATACTTCAAGGGATCGGTAAAGATCAGTAGCCGGGTACGCTGATATGGCTGCAAGATCTCGTACCAGCCAACCCACGCCACCGGTATTGCCGCCACAAACAGTATGAGCAACTGCCACCAGCGCGTCCTGGCAACCCAGGCCATCATGAGCCAGATCGTAGTGAAGACCATCGCCGTGCCGAAATCGGGCTGAATAAACACCAGGATGGTTGGAACACCGACCAGCAGCAGGCTTCCGATCAGCACGCGCCACGAGCCGGTTTCGCGCTCGTAGCGCGACCAGAAGGCTGCCAATGCCACAATGATCAGAATTTTGGCCGGCTCGGAAGGCTGGAATGTACGAATCCCCAGGTTCAGCCAGCTCTGTGCGCCAGAGCTGATCTGGCCGATACCAAGCACAATACCGAGCAAGGCAAGCGTGCCGAGATAGAGGGGTAACACCCAGGCTTCGAAGGCATGGTAATCGAGGATTGTCAGCAACACCATGCCGATCGCACCAACGATCAGATTCACCACATGGCGCGAAAAATAGCCCTGGGTATACGGGGCATTCAACGTTGCGCTATAGACCATCGCCAGGCTGAAACAGATCAGGACAACGACGCATCCAAGCAACGTATAATTGTAGGAACGCCAGGTTCTTTGCATGCCCGGCATTATAGCATGCGGCACTCATCCGCCACGGCGGCATGGCAGTGCAAGCAGATGCCGGCAAAACACGTTATCATAGATCAGGCAACATGCACATGCCAGGAGGCACTCATGAGCGCACTGACGGCATTTCGTGAATCGAAGGATGATTTCTTCAAACATCACCCACAGAGCCCGCTCACACCCGAACAGCAGGCTGTATTCCATAACCTGCATTACTTCCCCGAGAACGAAGCGCTGCGCCTTATCGTCACGATCGAGCCGTTTGCCGAACAGCAAACAGTCGTGATGCAGACCTCGACCGGCGATCGGGCATACTATATTCGCTATGGTCGTTTCAGCTTCAGCGTTGATGGCGAGCCGGCCGAGTTGACGATCTATGCCGACGAGCAGAACTTTTTTCTGCCGTTTAGCGATTCGCTCGCCGGTGACGAAACCTATGGTGCCGGGCGCTATCTGGAGCCGGAACAGATCGACGAGCATCGCTTTCTGGTTGATTTCAATCTGGCCTACAACCCCTACTGCGCCTATAACGATGACTGGTCGTGCCCGATCACGCCGGCCGAAAATCGCCTGCGCATACCGATCCGCGCCGGTGAGAAGGTTTTCCACTAGCTTGCACAGCCTGCTGCCAGGCTTTACAGCGCGATCATGGCCTTGATGATCCCGGCTGCTGGGGTCGTCCATGTGGCAAACTGCTCAATCGTTGCTTCCGGCGTAGCGACACGCGAGATCCAGCTGTTGATCGTCACTGTGCCCTGTTCGAGGCTGGCGATCACATGGCGGAAATCTGCGGCCGTTGCGTTGCGGCTTGCCAGGACGGTCAGCTCGCGGCGGTGAAATTCGGGATCATTGAAGGTAACATCCCCCTGAAACAGCCCGACGAAGACGAGCCGGCCGGCATTGGCCGGGTAGCTGAAGGCCCGCATCATCGATTGTGCATGGCCGGTAGCATCAAACACGACCGTCGGTGGATCATCGCCGCACAGCGCCTGGAGTTGTGCGGGAACATCTTCACGGCCGTCGATCTGCTCGGCAAAACCCTGGGCTGCGGCAAAGGCCAGGCGCTGCTCGCTGACATCCATCACCAGCACATGGGCCCCGGCGGCGCGTGCAAACACGGCTGCCCCTAACCCGATCGGCCCAACACCAATGACCAGTGCGCGTTCACCCGCGGCAATTGCCGCACGGCGTACGGCATGTGCGCCGATACAGAGCATCTCGACCATTGCCAGTTGTTCGTAGCTCAGGCTTGCCGAACGATGCAACAGGTGTATCGGAATCGTGATGAGCTCACGCATGCCGCCATCGGTGTGGACACCCAGCGTCTGCAGCCGCACGCAGCAGTTGGTTGCACCACGGCGGCAGGCGGTACACCGGCCGCAGTGCAGATAGGGTTGAATGCAGCAGCGATCGCCAACAACCAGCGCTGTCGGGCTGGCCGGATCAAGTGCCAGGATCTCGACACCCAGTTCGTGGCCCAGGATCCGTGGGTAGCTGAAGAATGGCTGACGCCCGGCAAAAGCGTGCAGATCGGTGCCGCAGATACCCACACGATGGACGCGTACCAACGCTTCGCCGGCAGATGGAGCCTGGGGGGCAACCGTATCGTGAAGTGCAAAACGGCCCGGCTCTTCAAGCACAATCGTCTTCATTAACGTATCCTTCCGCCATTTATCTGTTCGGCAGTATTGTGCCTGAGGAGCAGCCGTTGTGCAAACAGAACGCCGACAGAGAGACTCATGCGGGTGCTGGTACACCCTCATTCCACCCGTGCCGCCACAGGCCAGCCTGTCAATATGCTATACTCTGGCTACCGACGGGTGCGCTGCGGCGTGCCACTGCCCAGGAGGTCGCATGAAACCATCAGCCGCGCTCGTCTATGTCGCTGTGCTGGCAGCCTTGATCTGGCCGGCCGGCCTGGTACAAGCACAGCCGGCGCCCACAGGCAGTTTCATCCATATTGGCAGCACCGGCCATAATATCGGTGGGGCGTTTCGTACCTACTACGAAGCCCATGGGAGCGCGGCAACCTTCGGCCTGCCGCTGACTGAAATCTTCGCTGATCATGGTGTGCGTTCGCAATATTTCGAATATGCCCGCTTCGACATGCGCAGTAGTGGCCTGACGTTGGCACGCGTGGGTGCCGAAGTGACGCTTGGTCGCAACGAGCCGGAGTTCGGCTGGATCGACCGCGATCCTGGTGATGGGCGCACCTATTTCGCCGCCAGCGGCCATACGCTTGGTGGGCTGTTTGCTCTCTTCTGGGAGCAGAACGGTGGGATCCAGCGTTTTGGCTACCCGATCTCTGAAGAGTTGTTCGAAGCCGATGGATCCGGTTTTTCGCGCCGAGTACAGTATTTCGAACGTGCCCGCCTCGAACTCTATCCGGTGGGTGATAGCTTTCAGGTACGCATGGGGCAACTGGGGCGTGAGCTCCTCGAACGGCGCACCGATGCCGCTGTGCTCATGACCGCCGCAGCACCGCTCACCCTGCTCGGCACAGCTACGACCACATTCCGCACATCGGCCGCCGAACGTCGCCATAATATCGAGCGGGCCGCCGCCATGTTCGATGGTGTCGTTGTTGCACCGGGAGCCGAGTTCTCATTCCTCGCCCTTGGCGACTTCTCGGAAGAGGCCGGTTTCATCGAGGGGTATGGGATCGTTGGCGGGCGTCTCGAGCGCGTGATTGGCGGTGGCCTGCGCCAGGTGTCAACGACGATCTTCCGGGCAGTTTCGAATGCCGGCCTGCAGATCACACGCCGCATTCCGCATACCTATATCGTCTTCTACTACGAAAACATCGTCGGTTTCGACGCGACCGTCTTCAGCCCATCGGTCGATTTCCGCTGGCGCAACGACACAGCTGCACCCGTCTATCTGGCGGCGCGTACTGAGCCGGGTGGAAGTACCGTCACCTTCGAAGTGTGGGGAGTCAGTGATGGCCGGCGTGTCAGCTATGATGGGCCACATGTGCGCAATGTCGTGCAGCCGGGGGCCGCCTACTGGCAGTTCGACCCAAATCTGGCACCCGGCGCAACGCGCCAGCTCGTCCATGGGCGCCCCGGCATGGATGTGAGTTATATCCGCACGGTGACGCTTCCTGATGGGACGCTCCTGCACCGTAATAATTATCAGACACGCTACCGCCCATGGGATGATTTCTTTACCTATGGGGCAGGGGTGAAACCGCCCGCCGGCAGCCGTATTGTGGCAGCACCCGGCTCACGGCCGTGAGCCGGGCTCCACGGGCGCGCCGACCGCGCGCCGTGCCGATCGAACCGTCGACCCTGACGGGTATCACTGAGCCGCAGGCACTCATCAACTGGCTGTGTACCCGACTCGGCTGGCGTATCGCGCAGCCGGCTGCCCAACCGGCACCGGCCAATTTTCCCGCTACAACACTGCTCCGGTTGGCGGTCGCCGATGCGCCCTTGCCGATCATGATCGCCACCACCCCACCCGATGCCGTTTGGCCACATCCCGGCCGGCTGGCACGGGCCGCTGCCAATGGCGATCGGCTGCTGCTGCTGAGCCTGCACGGCAGTGATCTACGCTGGATCTACCATACCGCCACGCACTGCAGCTGGTTTGGCTGGAATGCGACCGACAGTGTGCCGGTTGCCATCCTCTGTCGCGAGTCGCTACCGCAGCTGCGCCTGCCGGGCGGCGCATCCTGGCCGCAACCGGCGTTCAGCATCCGGCCGCTGCGCACAGCGCTCGCCGATCTGTTGCGCCGGGTGGTTGCCACTGATCAAGAGCCGCTCGCCGCCATACACACCCTGATCCAAGCGATCGAGCAGCACTATGCCGAGCCCAACCAGGTGCCTCACCAGTTGCCGGCCGGCTTTGATCCGCAGCTGGCGGCCCTTGAGCCAGCTAACGCCGGGCCGGGCGAGATCGACATCGGCTGGAACCAGGATCTGCTTGGCGATGCGTGTGAAGCCCTGATTGCCGATCAGCACGACAGCGGCGCCTTCTACACCGATGCCGCAACCGTCGCACAGATGTGCCGCATCAGCCTGGCCGCCTGCCTCGCCGAGCGTTGCCCCACGATCCCACTCTCGGCTATCGATGCCCTGCTTGATCAAGATTGGCGCCCCAACCCGGCCGACACAGCACTGCTTGTCGCAACCCTGCGTGACCTGCGGATCTGTGATCCGGCAATCGGTGCCGGTGCCTTTGCCGTCGCCATGCTGCGCCTGATCGGCAGCACGTTGCAGCAGTTGGAAGGCAAGCCCGCCGATCTCAAAGCGATCGTACAGCGTAACATCCGCGGCTGCGATCTGGATCCGGTAGCCGTTGAACTGGCGCGTATGCGATTGCGCATCGAACTGCTGCTTGCCGGGGTGGCACCACAGCACCTGCCCGACATGAGCCGCCTGATCTGGTGTGGCGACGCACTCGCCGGGGCAGCCGGGCCTGACGCTGCCGGCCAACCCTGGATACTCGAACATGCACTTCAGCCACAGCGCGATAGATGGCCGGCACTGCTCGGCGAACTGGCCGCACTGCACGAGAGCGTTGCGCCGGCAGCAACCATCGCCGCCGCCCGCACGGCACTCCTCGACCGACTTGGCGCACCCTCCGGCGGCAGCCGTCACATCCTCTGGCAGATCACCGATGCCGCCACCTTTGCCCGCACGAATCCGGGGTACGATATCCTGATCGCCAATCCACCGTATCTTCGTCAGGAACGGATCGATCGGTTCTTCAGCACACAGCAGCTCCTGCTCAGCAAAGCTGATATACGGCAGCTGTATGCCGAACTGGCATGTGGTGAGCCACCGGCCGGCCAGGCCGATCTGTATGTCTACTTCTACGAACGGGCGCTCCAGCTCCTGCGCTCTGGTGGGGTGGGCTGCATCATCAGCTCGAATGCATGGCTCGATGTGAACTATGGCGTACCGCTCCGCCGGCGGCTTGGCAATCAGACATCCATCCTGCAGATTATCGACTGTGCCGACGGAGCAATCTTCGAGCGCGCCGGGATCAATCCGGTTATCGCCCTGTTTGCTGCCCGCCCGCCCCGCCCTGCTGACCAGAGCCGTTTTGTCGGCAGTGCCGGCCGGCAATCGATCAGCACCACCGAACTGCAGCACCGTGCCGATCAGCGTTGGGGTATGACCCTACTGCGAGCGCCATCACTGCTCGATACACTTTACCGCCGGCTCGGCACCGCACTCATTCCCCTTGGGAACCTTGGCCGGATTACGCGCGGCACTACCACGGGCAGCAATCGCTTCTTCCTGCTTGCCCACGAAGAAGCCCGCTCGCTTGGCCTGCCGGAAGCATTCCTGCGACCAGTACTCAGCTCGACCCGCGAACCGTCGACCCTGATGATCAAGGCCGCCGAACTGCAGCGCCGGCTGTTCGTCTGCCCGTTGACCATCGATGAACTCATGCGGCATGGCTACCGGCACGTCGCCGAATACATCCTGAACGCTGCCGGCCAACCAGTCGGCGCCCATCGCCGCCAGAATCATGCCGATGTGGCCCTGGCCGCCGCCCGCACCCAACGCGACCGGCCTCGCTGGTGGTCGCTACGCGAGCCGGTCACCGGGCAGTTCGCATTGGCACGCCTGGTGCGGCAGCGTTTCGGTGTACTGTTGAATCCGGATGCACTTGCCACGACCGACATGTTCTTCAATCTACGATTGCGCCACCCATATGATCCACTCTTGTTTGGGGCCCTCCTCAACAGCAGCTTGGTCTACCTCCTGATCGAAAGCATGGGTCGGCTCAATATTGGGGCTCGCATCAATATCTACGGCCCCGAGTTGCGCATGCTGCCGATCCCGGATCCGGCGACGCTCACTGATCCGGTGGCACTCTGCACCGCCTTTACCCCGATCGTCCGGCGAACGCCGGCTCCCATTGAACAGGAACTGCATGATCCGGCACGTATAACCTTTGATACCATGCTCTTTGAACAACTCGGCATTGCCGATCTCTACCAGCCGTTGGTCGAAACCCTGCTTGCCACCGTGACGCGCCGCCTGCAGCGTGAAGAACGATAAGGATGCATGTATGCAGCTGACCATCCTCGATTTCGGCCTGTTTGAAGTCCATGAGAATGGCCGCGTCATCGGTATTCCCGGCTTCTTGATCCAGAGCGATGCACTCACGATCCTGGTCGATACCGGCTTTCCGGCACGTTACGCCAGCGACACCGCCGCCATTGCAGCTGAAGACGACCTCGGCAGCTTCGGTCATATTGTTGCTCTTGGCCCGGCCAATCTGCCTGCCGCCCAGCTCGCGCTTGCCGGTGTAGATCCCAGCGCAATCACACATCTGGTATTGACCCACACCCATATCGATCATGTCGGCGGCATTGCCGAGTTTCCACAGGCAACGATTGTACTCGGGGCAGCCGAGCGTGCCTACGAACGGCCACTCTACTGGGGTACGCGCCGGCCATTGGCCTGGCCGCAGCAACCCTACCTGACGGTCAGCGAAGATCTGGCGCTGACATCCGAAGTGACCCTGCTGGTAACCCCTGGCCATACTGCCGGGCATCTCTCGTTGCTGCTCCGGCCCAGGGGGCAGCGGCCGGTGATCCTGACCGGCGATGCCATTTCGCGCCCACAGGAGGTTGACGAGGATCGTTTCGATGGTGCATGGAATAGCGCGAAGGCACGCGCCAGCGCACAGCGGCTCGTGCAGCCCGCCCCCGACCACGATGCGGCATTGATCTACGGCCACGACCCCCTGCAATGGCCCCACCTTCCCAAAGCCCCCCGGGCCCATTTCAACCGATAACCGGCGGGGCGGAATTGCAGTAGTGGTTCGGGGCGCCAAGACCCACAGAAATTGGTGTAAGATGGGAAGTGCCGGAGGAATAGACAACGAGAGGAGTCTTCAGCATGACCGATTCGGTTGAGTTGGTAATCGATGCCGGTGCCACGCTGGCCGAGGGGCCGGTATGGGATATCGCTGCCCAACGCCTCTACTGGGTCGATATTCTCGAACACCGGGTGCATACCTTTGATCCGCAGCATGGTACGCAACAGGTTTTCGATATTGGCCAGTATGTGGGTGCCGCCGTACCACGCCGCTCGGGTGGGCTGATCCTGGCGATACAGCATGGGTTTGCACATCTTGATCTAGCCAGTGGAACAATCACACAACTTGTTGATGTCGAAGCCGACCTGCCCGACAACCGCTTCAACGATGGCAAATGCGATCCGGCCGGGCGCTTCTGGGCCGGCACGATGTCACTCAGCGGCAGACAGGGGGCAGGCAGCCTTTACCGCTTCGACCCCGATCAGACAGTACACCGGATGGTCAGTGATGTCTCGATTTCGAATGGCCTGGCCTGGAAGAGTGATCTGACGACGATGTACTATATCGACACACCAACCCTGACGGTCACAGCACTTGATTATGATCATGCGCGTGGCGCGGTCGCCAACCGCCGCGTCGTCATTACCATCCCTGACGGCCAAGGCGGGCCCGACGGCATGACGATCGATGCCGAGGGGATGTTGTGGGTTGCACACTGGGGCGGCAGTTGCGTCACACGCTGGGATCCGGCGCAGGGCAGGCTGCTGCAACAGTTCGATATCCCCGCAGCGCAGGTTACATCGTGCTGTTTTGGCGGGCCGGGCCTCGATGAGTTATATATCACAACCGCCAGCTATGGGCTGAGCGCCGAGGCGCGTGCGGCACAGCCGGCTGCCGGCGGTATCTTCCGGGTGCGGCCAGGGGTACAGGGCCTGCCGGCCGATAGCTACGCCGGGTAGATTGTGCGCCTCAGGCATGCTTGTGCAGAAACGTTGGGCTCTGCCCTGAGCCGGGAATACCCGGCGACTCGCACTGCGACCGATCTGCCTGTGTGGTGGGCAGCTACCAACCACGCAGGCAGGACAGTCATATCAGGGTACGCAATTAATTCCAGTAGTCGTACTCGATCCCGAGTGCCGTGGCGCGGGCAACATCGGTGCCATAGAGCCGGGCAACAAGATGCAGCGCCATATCGATTCCCGCACTGACCCCAGCGCTGGTAATGATCCTGCCGGCATCAACCCAACGTTCATCTTCGCGCACCTCAAGCCGTGGGTAGGCGGCACGCAACTCGCCGATACTCTCCCAATGCGTCGTCACCGGTGTTTCAGCGAGCACGCCGGCAGCCGCAAGTACAAAGCTCCCGGTGCAAACGCTGGTGATCAGCTCGGCCTGCGCGCTGCGTTCGCGGATCCAATCGAGCAGGCGTAGGTTCTCACACACCGCCCGTGTGCCGTACCCCCCCGGCACGCACAAAATGTCGAACGGCGGGCAATCGTAAATAGTACAGGCCGGAAGGATCGTCAGGCCATTACGGCAGCGCAGCGGATCGCCCTGTTCGGCAACCGCAAACACCTCAAGCAATCGATCATGATCGCCGGTCAGCGCCCGCACCGAACTGAAGACCTCAAACGGACCGGCGAAATCGAGCAACTCGACATCATCAAACACCAGGATTGCAATCGTGCGGCGATACTCATCCATCATGTTCCTTCCTCCCAAGAAGCAAGGTAGTGCACCTGCTCGACAGTCAGCGTATCGATCGCCATGCCCATCGCCTGTAATTTCAGCGTCGCAATTGCATGGTCGATCGCCTGCGGCAGTGCATGCACACCGGCCGCCAACTGGCCGCGCCCACGCAACATGGCGCCGCTCAGCCGCCGCCGATCACCCGGCGCGCCGCACGCTATAGTCTATCAAAAAAGCCACGATCTCGTGCGCCGGAGGGGTCGGCTGCATCCCATCATCACGGCCAGCCGTAACCCTTTTCCAGAGAAACCCAAAAGAGTTTCTCATCAGCGGCGTGTTGAGCGGTTACGGCATTTCACTGTAACTGCGCGACTTTTGGTCTGTTACGGGTATTCTTGCGCGATAATCTGTTGTATTTGACTATCAAGTGTCGGTATCTTGTTGGTTATCACATCCCACACGATCTCATAATCCACACCGAAGTATTCACGAATAAGACGGTCCCGCATTCCTGCGATGGCACGCCATTCCGTTGCCGGATATTTCTGTCGGAGTGAGTCTGGTATCTGCTTGATCGCTTCACCAATTACTTCAATACTGCGCACATAGGCGCGCTTCAACGTCTCATCCTGTAAGAACGTTGCTTTCTCAAGATCATGGGAGCTTTGGCGAAGATATGCCGTTTCATCGAGGATATGTTGGAAATATTCACGCACTGACCGCGACATATTCAACCTCGCGTAGAATGTGCGGGCCAATATATGGGCTTAATGACTCGGTTGTGAGCAGATCGACTTTTCGGCCAAAGAGATCTTCCAGGAAGAATGCGAGTTGCATAAAATGGTCGAACGTCTTCTGCCCGGGCTCAAATTCGACTAGAATATCGACATCACTCTGGTCGTGCGAGTCATTATGGACGAACGAACCAAAGATGCCACAACGTCTGACACCAAAACGACGTAATGTTGCCCGCTGCTCTCGCAAGAGCGCGAGGATGTGTTCTTTTGTGCGCACGTGCATGATCTACCCCGCACAAGGTTTCGTATGTCACGCATTATAGCATGCCCATACATGCCAGAATGGCACGATCGAAAAGCAGTTTGCTTGGGTATTCCCTGATTACGCGCGCGGATTGAGGAGTAGCAAGACAAGACAGGATGCAGACATACCGAAGACAAACAAGATGAGCAACCGAGTTCGATGATCGGCGAGCCAACGAGGGAGTGGTCTTGACCATATCGTTGGCAGCTTCGTGGCTCCGATTGCGGCAAACTGTGTGACATGTTCACGTGGCCGGCGCTGCCCAACCGCCATGCCTTCAAGGGCCTCGATATCGATCTCGATATTAAAATGGCCCATATTAGCCAGGATACAACCATCCTTCATAACCATCAGAGCCGCCGTATCGACCACATGCTTATTGCCGGTTGCCGTCACGATGAAATCAGCCTGCGCCGCTGCCCGTTCCATCGGCATGACCCGGTAGCCATCCATCACCGCTTCGAGTGCGCGTATCGGATCTACCTCGGTAACAATCACATCGGCACCGAAGCCGCGGGCACGCGCAGCAATGCCGCGCGAACAGTGGCCATACCCGGCAACCACACATCGCTTGCCGGCAATCAGCATATTGGTAGCGCGCATGACACCATCGATGGCGCTCTGGCCGGTGCCGTAGCGGTTATCAAACAGATGCTTGGTGTCGCTGTCGTTCACGGCAATCACCGGGAAGGGCAGCACACCAGCGGCAGCCATGGCACGCAACCGCACCACACCGGTGGTTGTCTCCTCGGTGCTGCCGATGATCTCAGCCGCCAGCTCGGGCCGCTCGCGCAAGACTCCCGACACCAGATCGGCTCCGTCATCAACGATCAGATGCGGCCGATGGTCGAGCGCGAATGTCAGATGGCGATAGTATGTTGCATTATCTTCGCCACGAATAGCAAACACAGGAATCTCATCGTGGGCCACCAGCGACGCCGCCACATCATCCTGTGTCGAGAGCGGATTCGATGCCACCAGCGTCAGATCGGCACCACCGGCGGCCAGAGCACGCATCAGATTGGCTGTCTTTGCCGTGACATGCAGGCAGGCCGAGATGCTCAGCCCTTGAAACGGCCGCTCGGTTTCGAAACGCGCCTGAATACTTGCCAACACCGGCATCTCGTGCCCGGCCCAGTCGATCTTCTTGCGCCCCTGTTCGGCCAGGCCGATATCACGAATCGCGAATGTGTCGCTCATAGTGCCCCGTGTCGTTCACAGAATGCGGCTTCATCATACCACGAGCAGCAGGGCAGAGAGAACAAGAACCCAACCCCTCGCGGCCCCGCATTTCTCACTTGACAGGCAGGGGATACGGCAGTATAATGCGCAACCCGGTGGACAGATTACATAACATCGCTTCAGGCTCACCTCATACGCGCTCACCAATACGAACGCAGACGATACGAGCCCACGATGTGGCTTCGCTGGCGCCGCTTACCAATGCAGCGCGCCGATTGGCTATGCCCGGCGGCAATTGTTGTTCGGCTGCAGGTAGATGTGTGTCACTTATTGCTGTGCGAAGACCCGACATGTCGTAACCAACGCAGGGCAGCAAGCGTTGGTCGTAGCAATCCGATCCTGGAGGATTCTATTAATGGATAGTTTGCAGAGTGGTGTAGACCAGAACGATCAGCATCTTGAGGAACTTGATTGGACCCAGTTGCTAGATGTGTACGACTATGCCAGGCCACAGCGCGGCGAAGTTCGCGATGGCATCGTCATGAAGATCGAAGACAGCAGCATTCTGGTTTCGATCGGCACGAAGCGCGAAGGGGTCATTCCACAGCAGGATCTGCGTGCCATTGGCGATGAAATCGTTGGCAACCTGAAGGTCGGCGATACCATACAGGTCTATATTCAGGATCCCGAAAATCGTGATGGTGATCTGATCCTGTCGCTGACGATGGTACAGGTTGCCCGCGATTGGGAAGAAGCTGCCCGGCTGAGCGCCGAGGGTGGGATCGTCCAGGGTCAGGTGATCGGGTATAACAAGGGTGGTCTGCTGGTACAGTTCAACCGTATCCGTGGCTTTGTTCCGGCATCGCAGGTGGCGCAGCTCCATGGCCGCACCGCTGCCGAAGAGCGGCAGCAGGCATTGCAGCGCATGGTCGGCCAGACGATCCCGCTCAAGGTGATCGAGGTTGATCGCGAGCGTAACCGCCTCGTTCTTTCCGAGCGCAGTGCAACTCAGGAATGGCGTAAGGCGCAGAAGCAGCGCCTGCTTACCGAACTGCAGCCAGGCGACGTGCTCAGTGGCCGTGTCAATCAGCTCACCAACTTCGGTGCCTTCATCGATCTTGGCGGTGCCGATGGCCTCGCCCATATCTCGGAACTTTCGTGGCAGCGGGTCAACCACCCACGCGAGGTGCTGACTCCCGGCCAGGAAGTAAAGGTGATGGTCGTCGAAATCGATCCGGGTCGCGAGCGGATCGGCCTGAGCTTGCGCCGGCTCCAGCCCAACCCGTGGGAGACGATCGACCAGCGTTATGCACTTGGCCAGCTCGTCAGCGGGCCGGTGACGAATGTCGCACCGTTTGGTGCCTTCGTCCAGATCGAAGAGGCCGTCGAGGGTCTGATCCATGCCAGCGAGCTCGATAGCGACCCGCAGACCCAGCCACGCGATCTGCTGCAACCGGGGCAGACGGTGACCGCACGCATTATCAGCCTCGATAAGCAGCGCCAACGCATGGGCCTGAGCCTACGCCGCGTTGGGGGCGACGAGAGTGATGCAACGGCTGAAGAGCCGGCAGCCGACGAAGCCGCCGAACCGGTCGCGGTTGCCGCAGCCGACGAAGCGTAATTCTCTCGCTACAACTACGAAAGGCGGAGTGCAGCCGGCTGCACTCCGCCTTTCGTATCCCCGGGCATATGCTATTCGGCCGATTTGACGGCATGGCCGCCGAATCCTTTGCGCAATGCCGCGAGCACCTTTGCGGCATACGATTCATCTTGCCGCGAATGGAAGCGCTCGAAGAGCGAGAGGGTGATCACCGGTGCCGGCACATCGAGATCCATCGCCGCCTGGATCGTCCAGCGCCCTTCACCACTATCCTGCACATACCCCTTGATCGTCGAGAGATCGGGATCCTGGCGGAAGGCCTCTTCGGCCAGTTCGAGCAACCACGAACGCACAACACTGCCATGATTCCACACAGCGGCGATCTTGTGCATATCAAGGTTGAAGTCGGTCTTGGCACGCATGATCTCAAACCCTTCGGCATAGGCCTGCATCATGCCGTACTCGACCCCGTTATGCACCATTTTGACGAAATGGCCGCTGCCGACCGGGCCGCAGTGCAGGTACCCATCCGGTGGTGCCAGCGTAATAAACGCCGGTTCGAGGCGGTTCACCACCTCGGGCTCACCGCCGACCATGAGGCAGAATCCTTTTTCGAGGCCCCAGATCCCACCCGACGTGCCCTGATCAATATAGTTGAGCCCATGTGCTTTGAGCGCTTCGGCACGCCGGATATCATCGTGGAAATTCGTGTTGCCACTGTCGATGATCGTATCACCCGGCTGCAACAGGCCGGTCAGTGTCTCGATCGCCTGTTCGGTTACCTCACCGGCCGGCAGCATGATCCAGATCGCACGGGGCGGCTGTAGCGCAGCCACCAGTTCTTCGAGCGTATAGGTTGCCACAGCGCCATCGGCGGCAAGCTCATCAATCGGGCCACGGCTCCGATTGTGCACGACAACCCGAAACCCATTGCGCAACCAGCGCCGTGCCATACCGGCACCCATACGGCCAAGGCCGGTTATTCCTACTTCCATGTGTATTGCTCCTTCTGGTGTAACTCCGCGAACGCATTATACTGTAAGAAGAAACTAGTTCAGTTATTATGCATGAAAGGATCTTGTGTGAAGACCCGCGTTCCGGCCGCTTTTGCCGATCTGGCCGAACCGATGCAGATCGATCATCACCGCATCCTGGCTGCCCTTGACCAACATGGCCTGCACTGGCCGCCATACCCACAGCAGTTCGGCACCCCTGATCTGGCCGGGCAGGCCGCGGCACGTGCCTACCCGATGCAGGGCATCCTCAAATATCACGGCATGAGCGATTGGGAATGGCGGATCGCCTTCCTGCCCAGTATCTCGGTCTGTAACGATGCCGGTGCCACCCTGACTCTGGTTGAATTTGATCCGGCACTCGAACACGATACGCTGATGATCGGTGGGCGGCCGGCGAGCGGTCGCGAGCTCGAACGAGTCACCCAAAGCCTCGATGCCATCCGGCGGCTCGCGGGGGTCGCCACACGTGCACGAGTGCGTTCGCGCAACACCGTACGCGCCTCGATTTTCGGCAAAGGGCTCGGCACCAGTGCCTCGGCCTCGGCGGCACTGGCACTCGCGGCAATCGGTGCCCTCTACGGCAGCGAGCTCGCCGCCAATTCGCGTTTCGTCAGTGCCATGGCGCGGCTGCTGGCCGGCTCGGGTTGCCGCAGTGCCACCGGTGGCGTCTCGCTCTGGCTGGCCTATCCGGGGATCCAACACGACGAGAGTTTCGCCATCCGGCTTGATAATGCACAGCAACTCGACACCATGCGCTTGATTGCCGTTCCGATCGATACAACGATCGGGCTGCACACCGAAGCTGCCCGCCATGGTGCTCCGCCGAGCAGTTTCTTCCGGGCATGGATGCAGAGCCGCACTGCCGAAGTGCTTGAGTGCCTTGCCGCTGTGCGCCGTGGAGATTGGCAGACACTCGGGCAGTGGGCTGAGATCGATAGCATGCGCCTGCATGGAGTGACGATGTCGGGCGGCAATGAGCAGAAACTGATCGGCTGGGAACCGATCAATATCTCTTTCTTTCGTATGTGCAACCGGCTGCGCGCCGATGGCATACCGGTCTACTGTTCGACCGACAC
>CALLZL010000584.1 GCA_937859575.1 uncultured Chloroflexota bacterium | reverse complement strand
GGGTAGCCATGCCGCCGGGAACCGCCGGGCCGAGCGAGCCGGCAGCGCGACTGGCGGTAGCTGATGCTCTTGGCGCTGCCGAGGGGCTCGGCTTTGCACGAGCCGATGCTCCGCGCAGCTTCAGCTTCCCGCTTGATCATGGGCCACATCCGGAATATGCGGTTGAGTGGTGGTACTATACCGGCAACCTCGCAGCGGCGGATGGGCGGCGCTATGGCTTCCAGTTCACCATCTTCCGGGTTGGTATCACACCAACGCCGCAGGAGCGCGAATCAACATGGGCGGCGCGCAATGTGTATATGGGCCATTTTGCTTTCACCGATGTCGCCAATCGACAATTTTACGCCGATGAACGCTTCAGCCGTGACGGTGCCGGCCTGGCCGGCGCAACCACCGAACCATTTCGCGTCTGGATCGACGACTGGAGCGTGAGTGGAACCGATGGTGCTGCACTGCCGATGCGGCTCCGGGCGGCAACCGCTGATCTGGCGCTGGATCTGATAGTACAGCAGGGCAAACCCGAGGTGCTCCAGGGCGATGCCGGGCTGAGCCGCAAAAGTAGTGCGGCGGGCAATGCCTCGTACTACTATTCACTTACCCGCATGCCGGCGGAGGGGAGCGTTCGGATCGGGAATGAGCAGATTGCCGTACACGGCCTGGCCTGGATGGATCGCGAGTGGAGCACCAGCGCACTGGGGAACGACCAGGTTGGCTGGGATTGGTTTGCGCTCCAGTTCGACGATGGCCGCGAGTTGATGTTCTACCAGTTACGCTTGCGCAATGGGGGCAGCGACCCTCTCAGTAGTGGGGTGCTGGTTGCGGCCGACGGCAGTGTGCGCCGCCTGCTGCGCGACGATGTTCGCATCGAGGTGCTCGATACATGGCGCAGCCCGCGTAGCGGGGCCGGCTACCCGGCACGCTGGCGGATCAGTATCCCGGATGCCGCGATCACTCTGCAGGTCGAACCGCTGCTCAGCGATCAGGAACTGCCGGTGTCGGTCGTTTATTGGGAAGGAGCAGTGGCGGTGACGGGTAACAGTGGGAATGCACCATTGGGCCGCCGCGGGGGTATCGAAATGACCGGGTATATTGATGAATGACTATACGATACCGACCACCGGCTTCTGGCAGGAGCTACGCCAGGCCGATGCGGGTGAAACGCTCACGGCACCATATCGCTATCGTTACCCGGTAGCACTGCCCGATGGGCAGATCCTCGATCTGCCGTTGCGCCGGCTGACGGATGAACCAGATCGAGCGGTGGCATCGTTTCTTGCCAATCACGCGGCATTTAATGTGGTCGATACATTGGCAGCGCACATGGCCGATCTGGCGCGGCAACTTGATCCACAGGTGATTATCGGCCTGCCGACACTCGGGCTGACATTCGCGCCACTGGTAGCACGGCACCTGGGATTCACCAACTATGTGCCGTTCGGCTATTCGCGGAAATACTGGTACGACGACCAGCTTTCGGTTGCGGTACGTTCGATCACGACTCCGGGTGGTGCCAAATCACTCTATGTTGATCCCAATATCTTGCCGCGGATCCACAACCGGCGCGCGCTGATCGTCGATGACGCGATCAGCAGCGGGCAGACAATCGCTGCCGCGCTCCAACTGGTCGAACTCGCCGGCGCAACGGTTGATGCAGTTGTGGTGGCCATGATCCAGGGTGAACGCTGGCGATCACATCTGGCACAGGCGGTACCCGCCTGGAACGGGCCGGTGCATGGCGTCTTCTATGCGCCACGCTTTATACGTAGCGACGAAGGCTGGCTACCGCACCGCGATGCATGATATACCCGATGAATCGCCGCCCACCTGAATGGAAGGTAGCTATGAAACGACAACCAGCCGAACGCGGCCGGCGGGTTACCCGCCGATCCCACATGCCACTCCTGGCGACCTTCGGCCTCGAGGATCTATCGTGGCCGGTGATCGGCTGGACCTTCGCCCTGTTGATTGTGGGCTTCGGGCCATGGGTACTGGCGATGATGCTCGATGTTGGCGGAAACACCTATCGGTTCTTAGTGGCACTTGGCCCGACACTCGTCGGCCTGGGGTTCGCCGGAATGACATGGCACTATGGCATGCAGTATGCGAGGGCAATCGGCCGCTCGCGCCGGTCGATCCAGCTGCTGACACTGCTGTTTGTCGTACTGGCATTGCTCGCCGGCTGGGGGTTGTTCAGCAGCGTCTGATCAGGAGGAACCATGCGTCGGATAGCCCTGCTACGCGGCATTAACGTCGGCGGCCGCAACCGCATGCCGATGGCCGATCTGCGTACTATCTGCGAGCAACTGGGCTGGCAGGAAGTACAGACCTATATTCAGAGCGGCAATGTCGTGTTTCGCTCAGCCGAACTGCCTGCCGCTGACGAAGCGCTGCTCGAACGGGCGATCGCCCAGCGGTTTCAGCTACACATTCCGGTGATTGTGCGTAATGCAGCCACATGGGCCGCCTATGCCGCGAACAACCCATTCATGGCGGAATCACACGAGGTGCCCAGCCATGTGATGCTGGCGCTGGCAAAGGAGCCACTACGCAGCGCGACCGCCGAAGAGCTTCAAGAACAAGCCAGGGATGGTGAGCGTCTGGTAGCGGTTGGCGAAGCGCTCTGGATCTACTACTCGGCCGGCGCAGGAAGATCACGCTTATCACCGGCACTGCTGGATCGGTACGCCGGATCACCCGTTACAACCCGCAACTGGCGCACCGTGCTACAGATCGGCCGGTTGATTACCGGTGAACAGGAGACTTCTTGATGGCAGCGGCATCCTCACCCCCAGGGCAGATCATTCTACTCAACGGCACCCCGCGTTCGGGAAAATCAAGTATTGCTACCGTCATCCAAGAGCGCTTCGACGGCGTATGGATCAACCTGGGTGTCGATCACTACATGGCGATGACGCCGGCGCGTTACCAGCCTGGTATCGGGCTCATGCCGGGCGGTGAACGCCCCGATCTCGAACCGCTGATAGTTCAGATGTACCAGGCCCTGTATGAATCGATCGCAGCCCATA
Source organism: uncultured Chloroflexota bacterium (assembly GCA_937859575.1). Lineage (GTDB taxonomy): Bacteria > Chloroflexota > Chloroflexia > Chloroflexales > Roseiflexaceae > CALLZL01. The sequence continues at coordinate 594 of CALLZL010000584.1, read as the reverse complement.
GCCGGCTGGGGCTGCATGTGGTGGCTGATCTCGATCATCACGATTCGTATAGTGTGCCACGCGGCATCCTGCCGGCCTGTGCCCGACGCCTGGCCGGCCTGCCGGGACTATTCGTTGGGGTGCGCTGTGCGCTCGATGTGATCATGGCGCGGCGGCGCGCTACCGGCTGGAACACCGAAACCGACCAGATCCCGGCACCGGTGCTGCGCTGGCAGGATGCCGTGCATACGCCGGGAATCTACGATCTCGAGCTCGACACAGCCATCCTCTCGCCGGAGGCCTGCGCCGATCGTATTGCCCAACATCTGGCCGGTGGCCCGCCGCCAACCGCTTTGCAGCAACTCATGACCATTGCCTGAGCAGTTACGCACGACGGCGGCGCATCACCTGTTCCCATCCGCTGTATCCATCAACCATATCGATCACCGTACGGTGCCCGGCGGCCGTCAGCATGCTGGCGGCAATCGGCGAGCGCACGCCGCCCTGACAGTGGACGATCAACGGGCCGGCGGGGGGATCCGCAGCGGCGGGCGCCAAGGTTCCCCCCGGAAATCCCCGGCCCCCCGGCGTCCTCCCCTCCCCCCCCCCCGCCCG
>CALLZL010000583.1 GCA_937859575.1 uncultured Chloroflexota bacterium | reverse complement strand
CCCCGGCGGCCCGGCCCCCGCCGCCGCGCGGGGCGGCCCCCCCGCCGCGCCAGGCGGCCGACCCGGTTATCCCCCCCCCGCCTGCGCCTCCGCCACGACCCGAGGCCAATATCGGCCTGGTGGTGGCACCGGCCGAACTCAACCTCAAACTGCCCGGCCGGGTCAATGCCCGCATCCGGCTCGTCAACCGCGCCGCATTTGTCGATCAGGTGACACTGAGTATCGAAGGGCTGCCGCCCGGTGCCGTCATCAGCCCCGAGATCCACCAGCTTCTGCCGGGCCAGAGCGCCGAGGCCGAGCTAATCATCAGCCCACCACGTGCACCAGCCAGCCTTGCCGGGCTTCACGAATTCCAGATCGTCGCTGTATCGGGCGAACGGCCGGACATGCGCTTTACTGCCGCCGGGCGTCTGACGATTGCCCCGTTCAGTGATTTTCGCTTCACCCTGATCGAGCCGCGGATCGTTACCGCCTGGTTTATTGGCCGCTACCGCTTGCAGATCGAAAATCTCGGCAATGCACCGCAGCCATTTACCTTCGAAGCACGCAACGACGAAGCCGCCTTCCGCTTCCGCTTCAACCCCGAACCACTGCTGGTTGCCCCCGGTGAGCGTACCGAAAGCATCCTGACCGCCCGGCTGCGCGCCGGCCGAATTCTGGCCGAGCCGGCGATCTACCCGTTCAAGGTGCGGGCCGCACCGGCCGATAATTCACTGCCGGCACAGAATGCCGATGGCCGGCTGGTGCAGCGCCCACCACTGCCGCTCTTTCTGCTGCGGCTCCTGACCGTGCTGACGGTGCTGGCGCTGGTGGCCGGCTGTGGCTTTGTTGCCCTTCCCCGCAGTATCGACTTCGTGCTTAGCCGCCTGGCAGTACCGGGGCGTGCGACTACCAGTCGCCCGACGCCCACCCCAACACCACCACTTGCAACCGCCGAAATCATCCGCGAGACGGTGGTAGTGACCGAGACGGTCGTGGTGGCCGTACCGGCCGAGCCGGCAGTCATTGTACCGACGGTCGTGGTAACACCCCCACCCGCCCCAACGATCGTCGTCACACCCGAGATCATCACCGTAACCGAAACACCACGCATGCCGGATCGTGCTGTTGTGTTCAACCAGATCAATGGCGTGCCGGTGGGGATGCGTCAGCCGATCGGTGGGAATGAGTATGCAGCGCATGGGGTCGGAATCTGCATGTATCGCGAACTACCAACCGGCATGGTCGGGGTCGATACCGCCCCCAACGACCCACCGGCCAATGCGGCGGGGCTGACAATTGCCGTGCGTGATGAACCGGATCCGGTACCACCCGGCACTCCACTGCGCTATACCGTCGATCTGTGGAACGATATCCCCGGTCGCAGCTTTCTGGCGCTCGGGGTGACGGTGCGCCTGCCTGCCGGTAGTACACCGGCGCAACCAACCGATTCGCGGTGTAGTGTTCAACCCGATGGAACGCTGGTGTGTGGCGTCAACGCATTCGGTAGTAATAATCACGAAGTGCTGCTGATCACAATCACCCCCGGCCAGGCCGGCCTGGCGAGTGCCGATTTCGAGCTCGTAGCGCTCTACCGCGAGAGTGGCGACCCGCCGGCTGATCCGCCGCGCCGTACCCAGCTCACGATCCGGGCCAATACCACCGTACCGGCGCCGGCGACCGGCCTCGCCGACTGCGGTTATACCAGCCTGCCGCTGGTGCGCGAAGCAGCCGCGCGGCGTAACCCACCCACACGCATCATTCAGAGCCAGCCGGTGATCTACCCGCCGCCGGCCGGATCACTGCAATCAACCCGCACCGTCCTCACGGCCGACGACGGTGACCAGCGGTTCGTCAACGACACCATTGCCGTGCTGCATCTGCAGCAACCGGCCGTCGAAGCACGTGTGCATGTCTGGTTCCCCGGGCCACCCGGCAACTTCTATCGGGCACTGGCCTTCGACGCAGCCGGCCAGCTTGTCGGGCTCTTCCGCACCGATCAACTTGGTGCACCGGGCGAATACACCCTGATCTTACGCAGCCCCGAACGCCCGATCGCGCTGATTGCTGTCCAGAGCCTGGCCTTCAGCGACTACGACAGCAGCACGGCGCAATCCAGCGGCGGGGTGTATCTGACCGGTGTCGAACTGCTGAATCCACGCTAGGAATCGATGTTGCAACCACGACGGCATATGTCGGCTCGTGGTTCACTCAAACACGCAGATGTCGTTGATCATAGCGCAATCCAATCGGGTGCTCGTTATCCGCATCCTGCTCTTCAGCCTGCTGCTCATCTGGGGCAGCACGCTGCTACCTCACTGGTGGCAATCGCTGCCGGGCGATGCTCCGGCGCAGGCAGGTGATATGCTGCTGGTGCAGATCGATACGCTACAGCCCGGTATCACCACCCGTAGTGCTGCAATCGCCTGGCAGGCCGGCGGAAGAAGTACACGGCTACCATTCGAATATCTGGCCGGTGGCGGCATGCGCCGGGTTCTGCTGCCGATCGGCACCCATCCCGCCTGGCATGGGGCCACCACCGATCTCCATCTCGATCTCCTCCTACGTCATGGAGATCCGCCGCCCCAGGCGAGCTGGCAACGGTTACGCCGGCCGGCATGGGCCTTTGATCTGCTGCTGGCCGGCTGGTATGCCCGGCTGCTGGGAGATGTTCCCAATTGGGGCAGCACGTTGTTGCTCACGGCGATACTGCTGAGTATACCAGCCATCCTTGTGGCTCCGCGTGTTGCACGGCAGCGGCAAGCTGCTCTGATTGCCATGCTGCTCACCGGTGCCGTCGCACTGGCCGGTGGTGTGCGGCAAGTAGAATATACGCTGCTGACGCTCCAGCAGTATGGTCGGCTCGACCCACAACCCCTCCAGGCGGCAGCTCCGACCTATAACGAAGGCCGAGCGCTTGGTGAACTACTCGTCGCGGCGAGCCGCGATCTATCGCTGCAACCGGTATTGCTGCTCGATGGCCAGGCCTGGAGCTACCCGGCCTATCGCGCCCGCTATCTCTTCTACCCACGCCAGGTCGATGCCCTGCCACGCTGGCGCGTACCCGCCGCCGATGTACGCGAACTCTTGATCCGGCGCTATGGTACCTTGATTGAACGGGCACCACCGTCGGCACCACCACTGCCGGGCTGGCGGCTGTTTGGCAGCGCCGGCGGCATGACGATCTGGTCTGCACCGGGGGATGCACCGCCACCCGCACTGCCCGCCGACACCCTCGCCCCGCTGCGCTTCCTGCTGGCATTGCTCCTGATCGTGTGGGCCGGCTGGGGGCTGGCCGGCTGGTGTGGTGCCGCCGGCGTGGCTCGCCTCGGCTGGGCATGGCTGTTTGGCAGCGGCGCACTCAGCGCATCAATGCTGCTGCTCGAAGCCAGCGGGATCGGCTGGAGCGTCTCTACGATTGCAGGGCTGCTGCTGGCCTGCGGTGCCGCCACCCCGCTTCTGCATCATCGTCATGCCGCCGAGCCGCCACTAAGCTACGCCGATCTGCTCACAACCCACCCGCTATTTCCATCCGTACACCGGCAACCTCCCAGCCTGCCGGCGCTGCTTACTCTCGCACTCATTGGCGGGTTGGCCGGCCTGCTGGCGCTCCAGGCGCCACGCCCATTGCGCCTGCTGCTG
>CALLZL010000582.1 GCA_937859575.1 uncultured Chloroflexota bacterium | reverse complement strand
TGGCTGCCCCTTTCCCCGTTGCTTCATCGGTATTAGGCATGGGGGGGATGGGGGCGGGACAGTCAAGCAGAACGAGGACGCCCAGCACCGCCATTGAGCAGTGGGCACCTTTTGTCGAGGAGTGAATATTAGTAGTTTGTCGGCTTCCACGGGGCTAACCTATACCTATCCACGCGCAGTTCAGCGAAGCCGAACTGCGCGTGGATCAGTTAGCGTCGAGTTGATGCCGTCGCCGACCATGGTGAGGAACATCAGCGCGAGCAGATAGATCACCCCCCGATTACCAAGGCGTCGCCGTGCCAGTAACCAACTGCTGCGCTTTCGCTACAATCTGTTCTTCGTTCATCGTTTCGCCTCACGATTCATGGAGCAAATCAAGCATCGCTTCAAGCATTGCAGTCAGTCGGCTCAGGACGCTGCAGATCCTGCAATGGGAGATGGATGAAGAAGGTGGTTCCCATGTCTGGTGCACTGGTCACGTCGATCGATCCGCCATGGCCCTGGACAATCTGCTGCACAATACTCAATCCCAAGCCCACGCCGTCATCGCGGGCGGTGAAGAACGGATCGAAGATGTGTTGCAAGTCATCAGGTCGAATTCCCCGACCGGTGTCACGCACCGTTAGTATGGCGGTCGATGAACGCACATCACGCACAGATGTCACGCTTACGGAGACCAACCCGCCCGGAGATGTCGCCTGTACGGCGTTCATCAGCAGATTGACAAGTGCCTGGTGCAGCAACTCAGCATCCCCATCTATTACTGGTGCTTCATTGTGGGTGCTGACCTCACATGACACGCCATGCTGACCTGCGTACGCGCGTATCAGCGCCACTGCACGCTCCACGAGATTGGAGAGCTCCACCGGTCCGCGGGCGAGAGGGCGCGGGCGGGCGTATGCAAGCAACTGCTCGATGAGCCGATCGATCCGATCCACCTCACTCTGAATAGCCTGTGTATATTCGCCAAGCGGCCTATCGCCTCCCAATTCTCCTTGGAGCATCTGTGCTGCCGCCCGCACAATCCCGAGTGGGTTGCGAATCTCGTGCGCCAACCCACCGGCAAGGCGTCCAAGAGCCGCGAGCCGCTGCGCCCGTTGAACCTGTGTCTCCAACGCCTTCAGATCTGTGAGGTCATCCAACACCAGTACCGTCCCGAGTATCTCGCCGTGCGCCCCAAGCAGACGGCTACCGTGGAGGCCAAGCACGTGCGTGTTGGTCGTCAGTTGACGATACCCACGCGCTCCCTCATGAAGGTAAGCGTTTATGGAGCGCGGTAGTCCCCCTCCTGGCGTCCCAAGAACCGCAAGTAGTGATTCCGCAGCGCGGTTGGTCATCACGACATGACCGACCGTGTCGAGTGTCACCACGCCGCTGTCGAGGCTTTCAAGAATAGAGGTGACTTGCCCGCGCATCTGCTCGGCATGCGTAGCCTGTTCCTGCAGGCGCTCGTTGGCCGCTGCAAGCTGCGACGCGACCTCTTGCGCCCGCTGCCGCTGTTCCCGTTCCGCGTCGGCCAGATAGCCGGCAAACCCGCCGATGAATAGGAACAGCAGGTTCTCTAGTGCGTCACTGAAACTATCCATTGGCATCAGGTTGGAGGAGATCACGACGTGTGGCAAGTACAGCGCTGTGGTAGTAAGGGCTGTGAGGATGCCGCCACGCCGGCCGTAGCAAACGGCGGCGACCGCGATAGGCACATAGTACAGGCTCCGATAGATTGAGTGATATGGGATCAGACGTACATCGGTCAGGTAATGTAGCGTACTAATCGAGACGAGTGCAACCACAACGAACCAGAGCGCTGGGTCACGCGGCGAGGGGCGAGTTGCACGCATCGCTTGACTCGTATTTGATGACGAAGTCATACGCACTCCGATGAGATACGACACATTAGGTCACCAGTAGTATATCAAAGTGATGTCGAGGAGGTTAATTCCAGGTACTATCTGCGCTGACACCAATCGAACGGTATTGCGTGGTGTAGCAAGAGACACATCGATACGTCAGATGCCGCACAGAATGTGATATGACAGGGAGATAGGTGCCGCGAGCGGACGTGATTTGACGAGAGGACCACAATTTCAGTATGGTAAAGCCATATGGGATGCGATTGACTGAAAGGGAAAGAAACACATGTTTATACGAGTAACTCACTTCGGACTGCTGATCGTTACGGCAGCGATCCTGGCCGCATGCAGTGATGCGCCGTCGGCTAGTTCCCCCGCTCCGACAGCAGCGAGTGGTGTAGCAGCAGTGGACGTGACGGCTCCTGCCGCAACGGCTATGGGTGATATGCCGGGGATGGATCATGGTTCGATGGCGAGTAATGATGCGCCCTATGACGCCCAGTTTATCGACAGCATGATCCTCCACCATCAAGGGGCTATCATAATGGCCAACCGAGCGCTGACGGAGGCAGAGAAGCCCGAGATTAGAATGCTGGCCGAGGCCATCATCACCGCACAGGAAGCGGAGATTACGCAACTCAAGGCGTGGCGGCAGGCGTGGTACCCGGATGTGGCCGAGACTATGGGTATGGGCATGGATATGGGCAACATGGAGATCGCTGCGGAGGCGAGTACGTCGTTCGACGAGCGCTTCATCCAGGCGATGATCCCGCATCACGAGGGGGCGATTGCGATGGCGAAGGATGCACAACAGAAGGCAGAACACCCGGAGATCAGGATGCTGGCCGAGGACATCATCACGGCACAGGAGAGCGAGATCGCCCAGATGAAGCAGTGGCAGCAGGAGTGGTTTGGTCAGTAAGAGAAGCTCATTATCAAGGAGCCGAAAAGACAAATCAACCAAACCCATTCCGATCACGTTACTTTTGGGGTGTTTGGCCTCACACGTGGTCCTTCCGTGCTTGCGAGTATCGCAAGCACGGAAGGACCACGTGTGAGGCCAAACATGAGTTTTCGGTCGAACCGCGAATTGCAGATCTCGGCATTGCCGATCTGCTTGAACATGCACTGTATAAGCTGGCATTGTCCAATAACAGGCTGCAGAACCTATCTTTATAGTTGCTCCCCGCCCCAACCACCGCCACAGCCGGCATGGGCTGCCCTGTAGGCTCCGCCGCGGAGCTACCGCGCAGCAGCCCGCTGGCTTCAAGAACAACTTCTCGCATTGGTTTGCTCCTTCTTTTTGCAGGGTTATCCGGGGCTATCCGAGGAATGCGCGCTTCAGCCCCAGGGCCTGATCGGTCTTCGCAATCGAGGTCAGGCCATCCTGCTCAATCCCGGTCAGGGCGCGCATGGCGTCGACCGTCTCAGGCACCACGATCGCCTGGTTGTAGACTTGGTAGTTGTAGAACAGCTCGCTGCCCTGCACCGTCAGGCTGTCCTCCCACAGCCCCACCTCCCACATGTCGCCGCGCGGCCGCCCGAGGTCGGCCATCAGCTCCAGCGTGCTATTGAGCGCCACGATCCCTTCGGATGCGCGCAGAAAGGCGATGCGCGGCGCGGCGCGGAAGGCGGCCAGCACCTCGTCCTTCGCCGCCGGCCGGGTTAGCTCCACGCTCCAGGCGTGCAGGTGGCTGGTGGTGTGCGCTGCCACGACCGCGATCGTAACGACATCCAGGTCGGGAACGACGGTCTGCGCGTCCGGCCCCT
>CALLZL010000581.1 GCA_937859575.1 uncultured Chloroflexota bacterium | reverse complement strand
AGGTGCTTGCGGTGCCCGCGGTTCGACCGGCTTACTGCGCTGGGCAAAAAAACCTGACGGGCTGAGCAAGAGCCGGAAGAGCGGCGACGTGGCATCTTCCTTCAACTGTGCCGGGCGCGCATTATCGATCACCCGCGCCACCCGATCCGTCTCGCTCAGTAATGTTCGCACCAGATCATCAAAATCATTAATGGCGGATGTAACAAGAAAACCGGGTTTGAAGCGCAGGCCGTAGATCAGACTATAAAAGCGATGCCAGCCCGTGAGCGCACTACGATCGGTTTCGGCGATCAGCACATACCGCTCGTTGGCTTCGGTCACCTTGATAACTTTGATGCTTTCCCATGGGATCGGCAGCCAATCACCGGCAAATTCGACCAGCATGCCACGCGGGCTGGTACGCACGGCTGGCAAACTATTACGCGCCAGCAACACGATCAGCAGCGTTGCGGCACACGCAATCAGCGGTGTTTGCAACTGGGTAAGTGCGGCCATCATAGCGGGCCATGAAACCGGTTCGGGCAGGGGATCGATTGGCGCAAGCGCGCGAAGCGCTTCGGCAAGGGAGGCAAGCAACGGCAGCATCGTGAAGAGTGAACGATCGATGCCGGCTGCCGACCAGAAGATCGCGAAGATCGCACTAAACAGCCAGACAACAACACTCAATACCGCGATCGTCGAGAGGGCCTCGACCACCCCGATAAAAAGCCGTGGGTAGCGATAGACCTTCTCGGTGTCCATAGATCAACCCCCTGCGTCTTGCTGCTGCAACTCACGGACCCGCAGTACCGCGGCATCGAGAAGATGTTGGCACGAGGCCGACAGCGCGACGCCTTCTTCATAGAGCGCCAGCGAATCGGCGAGCGGCAGATCGCCCGACTCAAGGCGAGCAATAATCGCCTGCAGGCGGCTGAAGAGCACTTCGTATGCTTCGGTCGAACTAGCACCAGTCATGGGGCACTTCCTGTCTCGCGTACCTGCGCTTCGAGCTCGCCATCGCGCAGAGTAATGCCGATCATATCACCAGTAGCAACCTGCGATGGTACCGTAACCACCGAGCCATCGGCAGTGCGGCGAACGATCGCATAGCCACGGGCGAGGGTCGCCTGTGGGCTCAGGGCGCTCAGTTGTGCCGTAAGCCCTGCCAGTTGTGCATGCCGCAAGGCAGTTGCATGGTCGATCCATGCCGTGGCCCGTTGCATGAGTTCGTGAAGCCGGTGCTGTTCGCGTTCGAGCCTGGCTGCCGGTGCCAGTTGATGCAGGTTACGGGTTGCCAGCGCCAGCAGATCATGCCGCTGATCGATCATAGTGCCGATTGTTTCGTCAAGCTGCGCCTGCAGTGCTTCGAGATCGGCTCGTAACTCGACCTGATCGGGCGTCACCAGCTCAGCGGCGGCCGATGGGGTCGGGGCGCGCAGATCGGCTACCTCATCGATGATCGTAGTGTCGGTTTCGTGGCCAACGCCGCTGACCACCGGCACCGGGCTGGCATAAACAGCCCGCGCCACAACCTCTTCGTTGAATGTCCAGAGATCTTCGGCCGAACCACCACCGCGTGCCACAATAATCACATCGACATTCGTCTGATATAAAGACTGGAGCGCGGCGACGACCGATTCGGCCGCACCGACGCCCTGAACCTGGCAACCGGCCAGCAGCACCTCGGCCAGCGGGAAGCGCCGCCGCAGGATGGTAAGCATATCCTGCAGTGCAGCACCCGTCGGCGAGGTCACGATCCCGATCCGGCGCGGCCAGGGCGGCAATGAACGCTTACGCGATGGATCAAAGAGCCCTTCGGCTGCAAGGCGCGCCTTGAGTTCGGCAAAGCGCGCGGCGAGCAAACCGACACCGGCAGGCCGGATCATGTCGACATACAGCTGGATCTGCCCTGATGCCTCATAGAACGCGACTCGCCCGTGCGCGAGCACTGCATCGCCATTGACCGGCATTGCAGGGATGCGTGCAACCGCACTGCGCCAGCAGACAGCCCGCAACTGTGTATCGGCCTCCTTGAGTGTAAAGTAGCAATGACCCGACGCAGGCCGCGACAGATTCGACACCTCACCTTCGACCCAGATATCGGCCAGGATCTCGTCGGTATCGAGCAGTTCACGCAGGTAGGTATTCAGTTGTGCGACGGAAAGCAGGCGCATACCGGCTAGACAGGCTCGATCACGACCAGCGGTTGGCCATACTCTACCGGCTGCCCGTTCTTGACCATTACCCGAGTCACACGGCCACCGATATCGCTGGCGATCTCGTTCATGATCTTCATAGCCTCGATAATCCCGATACAGTCACCGGGCTGAATGACATCACCCTCGTTGACAAACGGGGCATCCTTCGGCGATGATGAAGTGTAGAAGGTGCCGACCATGGGGGCATTGACACTATGGCCGATGATCGCCGGCTCCGGTTCGCTCATGACGGCCGCCGGTACAGCCGGTGGATGTGATGTGCCGTACCCACCGGCCGAAGTTGCCGCTGAGGCGGTATGCATCGCAGCGGCGAGCGATGGGGTCACAAGCAATGGTTGGGCCGAACCGCGCTTGACATGCAGTTTGAAGTCGCCGCGCTCGAACGCGATCTCGGCGATATCGGTCTCGACCATCATGCGCAGCAACTCGCGTACCGCGCCCAGATCGAGCTCGGCATCCGCCCGCGCTGGCGGCTGATCGGTCGCTCCCTGACTCATAGATTTCTCCGTGCTGGTATGAAGACTCATACGCGCATTATAGCATATTGGTGCGTTGGATCAGCCACTGGAGTGCCAGCAGGTAGCCATGCCAACCGAGGCCGGCGATCTGCCCGGCAGCAACCGGTGCGACGACCGAGGTGTGGCGAAATGCTTCGCGCTGATAGACATTCGAGAGATGGATTTCGACAATCGGCGCACTCAACGATGCCAGTGCGTCGCGGAGCGCCAGGCCATAATGAGTGAGGGCACCCGGATTGATAATGATGCCGGCGGCATCCCAACCCTCGGCCTGCAGGAAATCGATCAGTGCTCCTTCGTGATTCGATTGCAGGATGAGCAGTTGCACACCGGCAGCCTGTGCCGCATGCTGGAGCGCTTCATTGATCTGCGCCAGGGTAGTATGGCCGTAGATCTCGGGTTCGCGCCGACCAAGCATATTCAGATTCGGGCCGTGAAGTACCAGTATCTTCATGAAGGCTCCTTAATACGCCACAATCCCGCCATCTTTGCGCGGATCGCTGCCGCCATGGCGTACACCGGCTTCGTCAACCACAATGATCTGGCCGCCGCCGAAGCCCTGCGCGCC
>CALLZL010000580.1 GCA_937859575.1 uncultured Chloroflexota bacterium | reverse complement strand
AACCCACGGCCAGAAGCCAGAGGTCAGCGCGATCAGCACGATCCCGCCGGCTTGCACCAGCATTCCTGCGGTGATCAGATGCTTACGCCCCAGGTGATCCGAGAGTGCACCAGTGCCGAGTTGCGCCAACCCCCAGACTGCCGGATAGATCGCTGCAAGCACGCTCACCTCGCCGATCGAGAGGCCAGCGAGCGCGAAATAGAGCGGAAACAGCCCCCATGCCATGCCATCATTCAGATTGTTGATCATCCCGGCCTGGCTCACCGCGAAGAGCGCGCGGTTCTTCCAGCTTGTCAGCAGCATAATCTGGGCGAAGGAGGGTTGTCGTATGGCGGATTCTTCCGCCAAATGCTGCCGCGACTCAACAGCCACATGCCCCTGCGACTCACGAACGAAGAAGATCGAGAGGAGCAGACCGATGATGGCGAAGATCATCCCGAGGATGAAGGGCTGCGGGCGCAGCGCATAGGTCGCCGCCAGATACCCTGCACCGAGCGCGGATAGCGAGACCGCCACGTAGCCAGCAGCTTCGTTCAGCCCCATCGCCAGGCCACGCCGCGCCGGCCCGACCAGATCGATCTTCATAATGACTGTTGTTGACCAGCAGAGCCCCTGGTTGATGCCGAGCAACACATTGGCAAAGACCACCCAGCCCCAACTTGGTGCCAACATGATGATCAACGGCACCGGCAGACCAATAATCCAGCCGGCGATCAGCACCCCCTTGCGGCCAATGCGGTCGCTCAGCCGGCCGGCGAAGAGATTCGCCAGCGCCTTGACGATGCCGAAGCTGACGATAAAGCTGAGGATGGCGGTTTTCGAGGCCAGGCCGAACTCCGACTCGGCAAGCAGTGGGAGGATCACGCGCTCTATGCCGACCATGCCACCGACGAAGGCATTCACCACGACCAAAAGAGTGAATTGCACCCAGTTCGCGCGCAGGCCAAGCCGGAGAGCGGTGTCTACGACCGTATGTATGTGCCGTGAAGACTCAGGCGATCGCACAACGATTGGCTCCTGCTTCCAGTTCGGTCGGGTCGGCAGGAATCGCTGCACCTTGCTCGTTCAATGCGATGATCTGCATGTGGTTTGGTGGTGTGGGTGGGATGCGCGCCAGGATGGCAGCGACGAAGTCCTCCGCCGTGGCGGCGAGCAACGGGGTTGCGTGCCGTACCGCTGCGAGGGAAGCAGCAATCGGCTGGTAGTCAAAGGCAACCGGTGCGCTGGTGTGTCCTGGCAATACCAGCGTTTCCGGCGGCAGCGTGAGCAAGCGCTGGAGTGAACCATAGAGCGTATGCGCTTTCGCACGCGCACCGGCTGCGTCGGCATGCAGATCCGGCCGGCCAACCGCCGACAGGAAGAGGGTATCGCCAGTGAAGATCGCCGCATCATCGAGCAGGTACGTAACACTCTCCGGCGTGTGGCCTGGCGTGTGGAGCATGGTCAATTGCGTATCACCAAGCGTCAGCGCCGCCCCATCATGGAGCGGCACAAACGGCACCGCCACGCGGTGGCCCGCAGGCAATACCAGCGTTGCGCCACTTCGATCGGCCAGCGCACGCGCCCGCGAGAGATGATCAGCATGCAGGTGTGTTTCCAGTACATAGGCGATGCGCCAACCTGCCTGCGCGGCGAGGGTGCAGTAGATTTCGGGATCGAGAGATGGGTCGATGATGGCCGCGACCCCGGCAGCGCCAATGATGTACGAAAGGCAACCCTTGCCGGTGCGCCGCACCTGGATGACCTGCGCCACACTTTCGGGTAGTGCGACGTTCGCGGTATTCCAGGCCAGACTCCAGGCGCGCATACCGCCGTCGAGCGACATGGCGTGCAGACCACGTGCACGCAGCTGTTCCGCCGCAATCAGGCTCGTCTTCCCAGCAGCACAGATCGTCACGACTGGCATATCGGCAGGCAGATCAACGCCTGTGAGGGCTGTCGTATCGCCGGCCTTCAGGCGGTCGTAGACATCCACATGCACGCTGCCCGGAAGCGCCCATTCCCGACGCTCGTCGAGTGGGCGAACATCCAATAACGTAAGCGGACGCCCCTCTGCAAGCCAGGTGCTGAGGGTTACATAATCAATTGACTGCTCTGTGTCGGTTGGTGTCATGAACGTTCTCCGTGTTCAAGCATATAGCCGGCCACTTGCCATTCAGCGACCCCTTCTTCCAGTCGGACGCCGCGCCGACCACTTGCGATGACCTGCGCCAGGGCTTCGTCCGCATAGACACACAGCGGGCCACGGCAGTAGGTGACGATCAGGGCAGTAGCGGGCAGTTCGGCCAGCCGCATGGGCAACTCCTCCAGTGGTAACGACAGCGCACCTGGGAGATGCCCTGCGGCGAACTCCTCGGCCGGACGTACATCGAGCAGCAGCATCTCGCCCCGAGCCATCTTTGCCTGCAGTGCCGCCGGCGTGATCGTTGGAAACTGCTGCCGTTGTGGACGGTACTGATCGAGCGCTCGCTCCACGTCGGCAAGCTGGCTCACCGCAACCTCACGCAACTGCATCCAGAGCCGGGCCACCGCTGGATCGGCGAGACGGTAGCGGATGGTGGTTCCCCGCCGCGCACCGACGACGAGGCCGGTGCGCTTCAGCCGTTGGAGATGCTGCGAGGCATTGGCAAGGCTCATTGCACTTGCGACGGCCAGTTGCTCGACACTACGCGGTGCCTGGACGAGCAGATCGAGCAACTCCAAACGATGCGGGTTGGCGATTGCGTGTGCGACCTGCGCAAGACGTTCAAAAAGCTCGGTTTTGGCTGATCGGTTCATATTCATCTACTCAATAGAATTATTGAATACGGTGCCGCTATCATAGGCGGTGGCGTGTTGTTTGTCAAGAGAGGTGTGGACGACTACTACTGCGGGGTATGCAGCGCACTGGTTTGGCGTGGCCGGATCGCCTGCCGGTGACGTACCTGTTGGAGTGTGACGCCCAACAGTGCGAGCAGGAGTGGCCCGAGGATGACCGTCACATCAATGGCGGCGAGGATGAAGCGGTTCGGCATCGGCTCAATCACGGTGCCGGCCATGTTCCCAACAACATTGGCGGCAAGGGCACCGAAGCCATACCAGGGCACGAAAATCCGTGTGATCGCCATGTGCGGCAGCAGCGCAGCCGGCGCGAGCACCCAGAGGATGTACCAGTGCTGAAACCAGAAGCTACCGATCAGCAGATAGGCAAGTGTGATGGTGGCGGCGGCGCGCCACAGGAGACTCGATTCGTCGGCCTGATGCGGTGCATGATACAGCCGGCCCACGAGCACAGCCGCAATCCCGGCGAAGAGCAGGGTCGCGCTGCGCGTCAAGAGTTCGCGCGCATCTGTTGCTTCCCACCCTTGGATGTGGTGTAACCACCGATAGAACACATGCGCCGGCGAGCCGGCAAGGAAAAGTCCGCGCTCATTGAGCATCCGTGGAAGAGTCGCCCATCCGCCGAGCGGCGCGTAGAGCAGCCACGAGAGCGGCAGCAGGATCGCGCACGTTACGAGAGCAAGCCCGATAGCATGGCGCCAGCCGATCTGCCGTACCAGCCAGATGCCGATTACCGGTGCGAGGAGCAATGCCGTGAGTTTCACATGTGCCGCCAGCCCGACTACCAGCAATCCCAGCAACCAGCGCCGGTGCTGAAACAGGCTCAATGCGAGCAGGAGCAGTGCGATCATGAGGCTATCGTTATGCGCGCCGAGTGCGGTTCCGATCAGGAGCACTGGATTCCAGAGCCAGGCAAGCAGCGCGGCAGGTGCCTGTGCAGGCCGTGCCCGCCGCACCATGCGGTAGATGAGCGCGCCGCTCACACCCGCAAGCCCGATCGCGAGTATCCGGTAACCCGTGATATACGCGATCAGCATGTGGCACGATTCAGGGCCGGATGGACAGGTCGGCAGCCCATTCGACCACCAGCCCGCCAGCTGCAATGCCCCACGAACACTGGCCGCTATGGTTGCACTGGTGTACTCCCAGAGTGGCCCGTAGGTATCGACATGCGCATGCCACGAAATATACAAATAGTACGGGGAACGCCGAAAAAGGTCTGGTGTCACCGCAAGCGGACTCACGCCGAATTCCGCCATCATCCGCCCACGAAACAGATAATCGAACAGATCGTGCGACTCGCCACCTGGATATGCGCCAAGCAAGACCAGTGCACAGAGCAGCCACACGCCGACAATACGATGCCGTACATGTGCCGTATCGCGCAGTGTCAGCGCGCTCGTAAGCGCGAGAACATAGCACACCGTCAGCGCCGCATACACACCAACATGCGCGCCCAGCGCTTCCCACGAGGCACCGACGGTGGTGGCCCAGGAGCCACGCGGTTCCTGCAGGCCGACCATGAGGGGATAGCGGGCGGTAATGCCGAAGCAATACAGCACGATGCTCGCCAGCCCAACCAACAGGAGTCGGTTCATAGACTCCACCGTACGCCACAGTGCTGACACGGCCAGGGGGCCGGCTGCTCACTCAGCACGGCAGTGCGCAACTCCTGGTAACGCTCGCCATTCCAGACCTCCGCGAGCGGACGTTCGAGGACATTGCCCAACATGATGCCGGCGTAGTCGGTGGTTGCGAATGGTGCAATGCAGCAGGGCAGGGATTCACCATTTGCGGTGATATACATCAGCGACCATGGTCGGTAGCAGCCACGCCATGGCGCTTCTCCCTTCACCGCTACACTCTCGTGTGGCGTCGTTGCACCCGAGGCAGCGAAGCGCACCCCCAGTTCGGCGGCCAACCCTTCGCATGTGCGCACAAGCGCCGCCTGGCGCTCTTCGAGCGTGCCGAAGAGCGCCTGTTCCGGCACCATGGTTGTGTGTTCGTCGAGGCGCTCGCCGCCGCCGAAGAATACGAGCCGCTGCAGGTAAACCTCCGGCACCCCCAGTTCGGCACCGAGTCGCACAAAATCCGGCAGTTGATGCAGGTTCTCGTGCATGCCAACGAACCAGAGTGAGACACGTGGGCCTGATCGACCACCATGACGTGCGATGAACGCACGAATGTTCTCAATGATCTGTGGGAACTTATCGATCCCGCGCAGTTGTGCATACAATGCTGGCGTCACCGCATCAAGTGAGATCCGCAATTCATCAAGACCCGCTGCGACCAGCGCATCACCACGCCGTTGATCGAGCAGGACTGCATTACTGTTGAAGAGCACATGTGCGCCGCATTCTTTCAAGTGCGCAATAAAACGCGGGAGTTCCGGATTCAGCAGCGGCTCACCGATACCGTGGAGCACGGCCCGCTCAATAGACGGAAGCTGATCGACGATCTGGCGAAACCGCTGCCAACTCAGGTGGCGCTTCGGTTCCCATGGCAAAAAGTGATCGTAGGTGAGTGGGCACGACGCACAAAGGGAGTTGCAGCGGTTGGTTACTTCGATGTAGAGCTGACGTGGCAGTTCGGTGGCGATGGGTGTGCGTGTCGCAAGATCAAACATTTGGCTCCTCTGCAGTGTACTGCATACACCATGACGGCTAGCGCCGTATGTGTCACCCTGCGCTCCATCGAGCATAGCGCAGGGTGACGCTGAAGATGCGGTAGGTTGCAAGCAGCGTGCCGCGCAGCGTGCCGCCAACCTTCGACTTGCCAGCGAATCGTGGCCGGTAGCTCACTGGCAGTTCCACGATGTGGGCACGGCGGCGGGCGGCCTTGACCATCATCTCGACCGGCCAACCGTATGTGCGTTCACACATGACA
>CALLZL010000579.1 GCA_937859575.1 uncultured Chloroflexota bacterium | reverse complement strand
CGGCATCACCGCCCCGAAGCCATAGACCGTCAGCGCCAACAGGTAGAAGAGGAGCGAACGATTACGTAACAGGATCGGCAATAGCTCGTTGACCGAAGGCTGGCCCTGCGGTTCTTCCGGCACATCACGCAGATCCATGCGGCGGAAGATGACAACCGACAGAATCCCGAAGAACCCGGCAATCGGAAACAACACCTGATACCCGACAAGATCGAGCAACAGCCCGGCCAGTGGCGTCAGGAGCAGCACCGTTAGTGCCATGCCGACCCGAATGCCGGCCATGGCGCGCCCACGGTACTGCCGTGGATACCCCTGCTGCATAATGCGTGAATAGGCCGGCGAGGGTAATGATTCCATGACCCAGAACACCGCGGTCAGCGCTAGCATCCAGCCGGCACCGGTTACCGCAAATCCCAGCAGAAACAGGCCGCGCCCAACCCCCCAGCAAACAGCAGCCATCCGCATTGGCGTTACCCAACGTAGTGCAGTCATGCTGAGCGGCGAGAAGATCAACCCGAGGTAGTTGAACATGACATACAATGCGAGTTGATCGGTTGTTGCACCAAGCCGCCGTAAGACAACCGGGAGAAAGCCGAGGCAGGCAGCGAAGAAGGCCCCATATGCCACTGATGCAAGGAGTTCAATACGCACATTGAACGCAACATCAGCCGGTAAGCGACCAACTAACGCACGCTCAACACGGCCACCGAACGTCTGAAGCATACTATGCACAAACGATCCTTCGGCGCCGCAGGCGGCGCAGCTATTGCGGAACGCGCCGATTGTACCACCTTATCGATCTGCCATGGTAGCGGGTGTACAATACACGATACCGTGATTGGTTGATCCGTTCGCCCTGCCTGATCAACCGATACTCGAATGATGTCTGCCCGGATACCTGACTCGTAGACGCTGTACACAAGAGGAGTTTCCATGGTTATTCTGGTCATGACGGATGGGGTTCGCCCTGATGCACTCGATGCCGTGCCATGCCCGACCTTCGATACCCTGCGCGCCGGTGGCGCTTCCACCCTTAACGCGCGCAGCGTCATGCCGTCGGTCACCCTGCCGTGCCACATGTCGATCTTCCATAGTGTGCCACCCGAGCGTCACGGTATTACGACCAATCTCTACATCCCAATGGCCCGCCCACTGCCTGGCCTGATCGAAACGCTGCACGCCGCAGGCAAACGCAGTGCCCTGATCCACAACTGGGAACCACTGCGCGATATCAATCGCCCCGAAACATTGGCCTTCTCGTACTATCGCGAACCCCCCAACGACCACACCTTCGATGATGCCGTGGCTGCCGAAGGGGTTGCCGCAATCACATCCGGCGAGTTCGACTTCATCTTCATCTATCTGGGCGGCGTTGATATTGCCGGTCATGTCTACGGCTGGATGTCCGATGGCTATCTGACGCAGCTTACCCATCTCGATGCGGCCCTGGGCCGTATCACCGCCGCCATGCCTGCCCATGCGTCGATCATCGTGCATAGCGACCACGGCGGCCACGAGCGCACCCATGGCACCGAATCACCGGAAGATATGACCATCCCCTGGATCGCTGCCGGCCCGCCGATCCACAACGGCCATACGATTCTCGGCCATGTCGGCCTGGTCGATACCGCACCGACGATCTGCCGGCTTCTGGATGTTGCTCCGCATCCGGCCTGGGAAGGCCGTGTAGTACACGAGATCTTTACATCGTAGGGGATCAGCATCACCCATCGCATAGCCAGCACAAAGCCCGTGGCATTGCCACGGGCTTTGTGTTGCGAAGCAGGAAGAATTGCATAAAAGAGAACTACACCACGAACTTATACCCCAGGTTGCGCACCGTAATCACATGCTGCGGTGTCGAGTTTTCCGGCTCGATCTTGCTGCGCAATCGCCGAATATACACCGCCACCAGGTTGCTTTCACCCTCGTAATCATACCCCCAGACTTTGCTCAGGATCTGGCTGGAGTTCAATACCCGACCGGTGTTCTGCATCATGTAGTAGAGCAAGCGAAACTCTATCGGTGTTAACACAGCCATGCGCCCATCGGCAAACAGCACTTTGTGCTCGATCGGGTCAAGTGTGATCGGCCCCTGTGTAATGCGCGACACCGGTGTGACCATATCGCTGTTGCGCCGCCGCAGTACCGCCTCGACCCGTGCCAGCAGCTCGGAAGGCTCAAATGGCTTGACAAGGTAATCATCGCCGCCGATCTGCAGCCCCGTCACCCGATCCTGCAACTGACTATTGCCCGACACAAAGATGATCGGTACATCCGATGTACGCCGGATCTGTCGGCATACTTCAAAGCCATTGACCTTCGGCATCGTTACATCCAGTAATACCAGATCCGGCTGATGCTGCTCGATCGCCTGCATGATCGATTGCCCGTCATAGGCTTTGATAACCCGATACCCGGCATCCTCAAGCAAGAACGATGTCAACTTGACACTTGAGAGATCGTCATCCGCTACAAGAATGTTCATTGTTTCAATTCCTCTTCTACGCCCGCGTGCCGAGCCGGATTGAGAGCGTCAGTGTTTCTCGGCTTCACTGTCCGAAGTATAGTTTGTCATAATTACCAGCATGTTACAAGCTTGAAAGCCGGCCCGTTAGAAAAAGTACCGCATCCTGTAATCTGCCTGTTCGTTTTCTTACGAAATTACATGCGATAATAGATCGAGAACAACCAGATATCGCGGTAGGATCTCTACCAGTTATATGCAGGTTATTGGAATGGCAGGGAGAATACGCATGGCAGCGGGTGTCAAACATGTCAGTACATCGGTCATCCTGCCGGCCTCGGTCGAACAGCTCTGGCCGCTGATCTCCGATACCGATCGCGTCAATCGCATGCTTGGCCTGCCGGCGTTCGAACGCACCAGCCCCGACGAACAGCTCGTGCAGACGATCAGTGGCCATTACCTCGGTGTGCCGGTGACATGGCGCGAACATCCGTTTGAATGGATCTACGAGCAGTACTTTAGCGTCCGCCGTGAGTTCAACCCGCCGCTGCCGATCAGCTGGCTGACGACCGATACACATCTTGAGGCGCTTGGCGACGATACAACCCGTGTGACGGTGAATGTCCATATCAGCGGGCGTAATCTACTTGGCAGCATTGCCGCGCCGATCATCGTCGGCCAGCAGATGCTGCGTGATATGCGGCGTGTTTATCGCCTGTTCGGCCAGCTGGCAGCCAATGCCGCTGCGTCGAGTAACGTCAGTTTCCCTCCACTGCGCCGCCCGAGTGTGCAGGCCGGCCGCATGGCGATTGCCCTCGAACGCCTGCGGGTTGCCGGTGTGCAGCCGGCACTCATCGAACGCCTTGCCGAGCATATCCGCACCGCCGAAGACCCACAGGTTGTCAAGATGCGCCCATTTGCCCTGGCCGATCGCTGGGGCGAGCCGCGTCAGCATGTCTTGCGCCTCTTCTTGTATGCCACCCGCGCCGGGTTGCTCGATCTCGAATGGGATGTGATCTGCCCGAGTTGTCGTGGCCCGTCGATCCGCACCGATACACTGGCAAAACTCAGCCACGAAGCGCATTGCCCGTCGTGCGACATTACCTATGGCCTCAACTTCGACGAATCGGTTGAGCTGCGCTTCAGTGTCAATCCGACCATCCGCGAAGCCGTTGATCTGGCCTACTGTATCGGCGGCCCGGCCAATACCCGCCATATCGCTGCCCAGATCGGTGTCGAACCGGCAGCCTCGCGTCTGCTGCAGATCCGGCTTGATCCCGGCCACTACCGCCTGCGCAGCCGCCAGATGCACGCACAGGCTGAATTGACAGTTGCCCCCGATGCGGCACCGGCCGGTGCGATCGTCGTGTTTAACCCGCAAGGAACCACCGTCGTGCCCGATCAGGTTGCGCCAGGCATAGTATCGCTGCGGCTCGATAACCCCGGCACCAGCCGGACACTGATTGTGATTGAAGATACGACCTGGAGCAGCCAGGCTGCCAGTGCGGCACTCGTTACCAGCCTCGATGAGTTCCGCCAGCTCTTCTCTTCCGAAGTGCTGGCTCCCGGTTTGGGGCTCTCCATCCGTAATCTCACCTTCCTGTTCAGCGATCTGAAGGACTCAACCGCGATCTACGATCGGCTCGGCGATTCGCCGGCCTATGCACGGGTACGCGATCACTTCGAGATCCTGCGCAGTGTGATCGCCCGCCACGACGGCACATTGGTGAAGACGATCGGCGATGCGGTGATGGCGGTCTTCATTCGAAGCGACCAGGCGATCGAGGCGGCGATCGAGATCCAGCGCATCTTCACCGAGGGTGAGATCGCCCGTGGTAATCCAGCGCTCAAGGTAAAGCTCGGTCTGCACCGCGGCCCATGTATCGCCGTCAATGCCAACGATCTGCTCGACTACTTCGGCTCGACGGTCAATGTTGCGGCACGGGTGCAGAGCGAAAGTATCGGCGGCGATATCGTCGTTACCGATGAGTTGCTAAGCGACCCGATCGTACGCCAGATCGTCGATACCGCGACAACACAGCTCGATACCTTCGAGCGCATGTTGAAGGGGATCACACAGCGCTATACCCTGCATCGCCTCTGGGTCTATCAGGGTACTCTCACACCCTGACCGTTCCCCCATTGCGCAAAGAGATGCTTCGCTGCGCTCAGCATGACCGCCCGCGCTTCTACTCGTGCAAGCTCCCACAGGCTGTGCGGTTGTGCGGTACTATAGCAACGATCATGTTCGATGGTGCCGCTATAGTGAGAGGGCCTGCCGATGAGCAACACAACCGATTTCCTGGCCGCCGATATCGGTGCCTCGGGTGGGCGTGTGCTGCTTGGCCGTTTCGACGGCCGCCGCATTGCGTTAAGTGAACTCCACCGTTTTGCCAATGAGCCGGTATCGATCCACTCGACGCTGCACTGGGATGTATTGCAGCTCTGGCAGGGTGTCATAACCGGGATGCGCCGCTATGCCGGCGAATACCACACGACTCCGGCCGGGATCGGTGTTGACACATGGGGTGTTGATTTCGGCCTGCTCGATCGCGCCGGGCGGCTGCTGGCGAATCCGATCTGCTATCGTGATGCCCGCACCAACGGGATGGTCGATGCGGCAACCGCACAGGTGCCGCGCAGCCGGATCTTCGAGCAGACCGGTATTCAGTTTATGCAGATCAACTCACTGTACCAGCTCTACAGCATGGCCCGCAATCATGATCCGCTCCTTGAGGCTGCCGAAACGCTCCTGCTCATGCCGGATCTGCTGCACTACTGGATGACAGGCCGCGCTGCCGTCGAGTATACCAACGCCAGCACCACCCAGATGCTCAATTGCCATACGCGTGGTTGGGCGATCGATCTGCTCGACGAGCTGGCCATTCCGCACCATTTTCTCCCCGATATTATCGCTCCGGCCAGTGTCATCGGCATGCTGCGGGCTGATGTCCTCGAACAAGCCGGTATGCACGGCCGGGTACCGGTGATCGCTAGCGGAACCCACGACACCGCCAATGCGGTTGCTGCCATACCCGGGCTCGACCAGCATAGTGCATATATCAGCAGCGGTACCTGGAGCCTGCTGGGGGTCGAAATGCCGCACCCGGTGGTTGGTGAACATGCCCTGGCGTTGAATGTTACCAATGAAGGCGGTATTGCCGGCACGATCCGGTTGCTGAAGAATGTGATGGGGCTCTGGTTGTTGCAAGAGAGCCGCCGCCAATGGC
>CALLZL010000578.1 GCA_937859575.1 uncultured Chloroflexota bacterium | reverse complement strand
GAGAGCAAGATGCCGACGAATGGATAGAATACGCCCAGTGCGATTGGCAGGCCCAACGTGTTGTATATGAACGCTCCCACCAGGTTCTGGTACACATTACGCATCGTCACCTGGCTGATTTGGATAGCGGTCACAACACCCATCAGGCTGCCCTTGATCAAGGTGATGTCCGAGGCTTCGATCGCGACATCGGTGCCGGTGCCGATCGCCAGGCCAACATCCGCCTGGGCTAGTGCCGGTGCGTCGTTGATGCCGTCGCCGACCATCGCGACCTTCTTGCCCTCCAGCTGTAGCTTCTGGACGTTGAAGGCCTTATCCTGCGGCAGCACCTCGGCCAGCACCCGGTCAATGCCGACCTGACGTGCAATCGCCTTGGCGGTGCGCTCGTTGTCGCCGGTCATCATCACCACTTCCAAACCGATGCGCTTCATCGCGGCGATGGCGGCCCTGGAGTCCGGCTTGACGGTGTCGGCTACGGCGATGACTCCGGCCGCTTTGCCGTCCAGCGCCACGAATATCGGAGTCTTGCCATCGTCCGCGAGTCGACGCGCCTCGGCCTCCAGCCGATCCAGCATAATCCCCTCGCGCTGCATCAGCTTCTGGTTGCCAATCAGTACACGCCGTCCCTCGACGGTGGCATCTACCCCATGGCCAGGAATGGCTTCGAATGCCTGTAGCTCGGCAAGCGTCAGGCCGCGTGCCTGCGCGGCCTCGACGATGGCCAGGGCCAGCGGGTGTTCCGATGAGCGCTCGACAGTCGCCGCTAAGCGCACAACTTCGGCCTCATCCCAGTCCGGCAGGAGCACAACATCGGTGAGCGATGGCTTGCCGACGGTGATAGTACCGGTCTTGTCCAGGATGACCGCGTTCAGCTTGGCGGCCGTCTGGAGCGCGTCGCCGGAGCGGATCAAGATGCCATTCTGCGCCCCCAACCCCACGCCGGTCGTCAGACTCATCGGCGTTGCCATGCCGAGCGCGCACGGACACGCGATAATCAGCGTCGTCACTGCGACGATCAGCGCGTAAGTGAGCGCCGGGCTCGGACCGAAGTTGTACCAGGCCACGAACCCGAGGATCGCCAAGATCATCACCGCCGGGGTAAAATACGCCGACACCTGGTCTACGATGCGCTGGATCGGCACCTTGCTGCCCTGTGCGTCCTGCACCAGCCGGATGATATTTGCCAGGGCAGTGTCTTTACCGACGCGCGTAGCGCGGAAGCGGAACGCGCCGGTCTTGTTGATCGTTGCACCAATCACCTCGTCATCCATCTTCTTGGAGACCGGTAAGCTCTCGCCGGTGATCATGCTTTCGTCCACCGCCGACTGGCCCGCGACGACTACGCCGTCCACCGGTATCTTCTCACCGGGTCGTACCACGACAATATCGTCGGTCAAAACCTCCTCCACCGGGATGTCCTGCTCGCGCCCATCACGCACGACACGCGCCGTTTTTGCCTGCAGGCCGATTAATTTCTTGATCGCCTCTGACGTGCGGCCCTTGGCTTTGAGTTCCATTGCGAGACCGAGTACGACTAGCGCCGTAACCACCACGGTCACATCATAGTAAACATCCGCCATCTCGGCCGATGGGAAGAGCTGTGGGAAGAAGAGGGCAACGGTCGAGTACAGCCATGCCACTCCCGTGCCGAGTGCAATCAGCGTGTGCATGTTGGCCGAGCGGTGCTTGAGCCCCTGCCACATGCCGACGAAGAACTGGCTGCCGGAGTAGAGCAGCACCGCAAGACTGGCCAGGCCCATCGCAAACCAGGTCCACCAGAGTGCGGCGCTGCCGCGCGGTAGAACATCGCGTAAGACCGGTATGAGGTAGGGATACGACAGCACCATGGTCGGTACGCCCACAGCAGCGCCGAACCACCACTTGCGCATCAGGGTGCGGTACTCGCGCTGCGTGGCCGCGGCCTCCTTGTCCAGCTCGGGCTCCGAGGCGCCCGCTGCGCGCGTGGCGTGGTACGGGCCCGCGAGCTCGACCGCGCGCGTAATCTGCGCCAGGTCGGTGGCGACCGGCGCGTAGATCACGGTCGCCTCGTCGGTCGCCGTGCTCATCGTCGCGTCGAGAACGCCTGGTGTTGTCTTGAGGGCATCCTCGATGCGTGAGACACACTCCGCGCAGTACAGGCCATTCACCTTAAGTCGGAGCGTCTGTCCGTCGGGCGTGAAGCCGGCAGCACGGATAGCAGGCAGCAGCTCCGCACCATTCGCGAGGGCTGGGTCGTAGGTGACGAAGAGGCGTCGCTCTTTGGCGTTCGCGTGTGCCTTCTGCACACCTGCGATCATCGTGACCGCGCGCTCAAGGGCCGGGCCGCCGGAGCGGCTGAGGTCCGCAATCGGGATGGCGATCTGGGCTAGCACCGGCGCGGCAGGTACGATATTGGATGTCTTCAGTGCGCCTGCATAGCGCGCAGGGTCGGCGTCAAAAGCAACTGCGCAATCATGCGAGCAGAACGTGTAGATAGCGCCACCGTAGATATGCGTTGCCGCCGCAGTACCAGGTGCAATCTCCATGCCGCACACGGGATCGATCGTGGTCGTGGTTTGTGCGTTGGTGGTTTCCATCTTTCGCATTCCCTTCCCTCAGGGTTATTAGTGAGACAGGCGTTTCCTGCCGTGTATCTTATGGTAATGGAGCACCCTGAGGGCGTACTGAATCGACACTGATGTTTTGCTGAGTGGCTCGAGCGGCTCGAGCGGCTCGAATGGATCGAGCATGAGCCGTTGCCTTGTATGACGTGCGTAGCGTTGCGCGTGCGCGTGCTAACGCCTTGCTCACCGCATCAATAGGCCAATCACGAATGCGAGGAGCAAAATCGTACCAGTCGGAGCACTCGTTGCACCAGCAACACTGGCAAGCAGGAGCACCTGAGAGCCCGTCTCCGCACCGATCCCATGAATAACGCCGATCGCGTCGGCAGCACGTGGGCCATACTGGACAATCTCAGCAGCCGTGCAACACGAGTGTGGCAAAACAGACAACAAGTAAACTGCGTGTTTTCATACACTCCTGCGTTTTTTCATACACTGTTGTCTCTTTTCAGCCACTTTCGGGCAACGAACGGCCGAAGATCGACCACTAGAACCCAATGAATTGCCACTGAACTGAAGACGCACTATGCTACACGTGCTGCTTGTAGTGTGGAAACGATATTCGAACCTACCTATGCAGTGGCGATATCGAGCCGAATCCGGCCTGTATTAGTCTGTCATGTGTAATCAGGTGAGATGAGCGAATACATATGGCCCGTGCCCTTCCAACATCCGCACCAGGCGAGCAAGCCGCATACTTACCATACCTGCGAGGGCTTGATGGGCTTCGAGCCCTCGCAGTCATCAGCGTAATGCTCTACCACGCAGACTTCCGCGTTGTCGGCGGGTATCTTGGCGTTGAGTCATTCTTCGCGCTGAGTGGCTTTCTGATCACAGCTCTGCTCCTCACCGAGTACCAACGGCACGGAGCGATCGATATTGTCGACTTCTGGATCAGACGAGCGCGCCGCCTGTTGCCTGCATTCCTCGTAACCGTTGTCGGAACACTGCTGCTTGCTGCGTTCTTGCTCCCAGAAGAACTGCCTTTCCTGCACGGGGATGTACTCGCATCGCTCGCCTTTGCGATGAACTGGAAGCTTATCATTGGGCAGCAGTCATACGTAGACGCGCTCGCTCGCCCATCGTTGCTCCAGCACCTGTGGTCGTTGGCGGTTGAGGAGCAGTTCTACCTAGTCTGGCCAATCCTCTTCGCCATCGGTATGCGGCTGCTGGGGCGGGCGGTATTTCTCACTGCTGTAGTGGCTGCAGCTCTCGCGAGCGCCGGGCTTATGGCGGTCTGGTACGACCCCGGAAGTGACCCGCTTCGCGTTTACTACGGGACAGACACGCGTGCATCAGCTATTCTTGCTGGCGCCGCACTCGCGCTCTTCTGGACACCGGAGCGAAGGGCGACAATTGGTCGACTCCTCGGACCGCTGCTTGAAATAATCGGGGTCGGTGCGCTCATTGGCCTGCTCGCCGCGTACGCATGGCTCTACGAACACCACCCGCTCCTGTACCTCGGTGGCTTTCAGCTTGTTACCCTTATGACAGTAGTAGTCATTGGGGCGGCGACGTATCCGAAAGCACGCGTTCTGCCGTGGCTGCTCGAAGCGGCTCCCCTGCGGTGGATTGGTCTGCGCTCTTACGGGCTTTATCTCTGGCACTGGCCAATCTTTCTGGTGACCCGGCCTGGGATCGATTTGCGCTGGGATGGCTGGCTCATCACGCTCCTGCGCTTTGGACTCACCACTATACTTGCCTGGGCGTCATACCGTCTCATCGAGCGTCCAATTCGTACCCGTGGAGTTGCGGGTTGGTGGGACGATGTACAATTCCGGACAGCAAACCTGGTGTCATTCGTCAGATCACCCGCACGTATGTCAACGGTTGTACCCGGCGTAGCAGTGGGGGTAGTAATTGGGCTAATCCTGATGCTAAGCTGGACGGCACATCTGCCGACAACGCCGCACAACACCCCAGTTTCGTCAGCTCCAACCACGTCTGCCGCCAACGTGAACCCGGAGGTGCCGGTGATTCGTGAGGTGCCAACCAGCGTGCCGAATGATGGCATAGCCATAACACCGGATGATACAAAATCTTCTCTGGACGGAATCCTGAGAGCAGCGCCGCTGTTGCTGCGACCTTCTGCACCAACTCAGCCCTCACCGCAAGATATACCGGCGCTGTCGACCCTTGACGCAAATCTCACTGCCGATCTACAGCATTTGCTCAATGATAGCGTGGCGGATACATTCGTCCCCGGAGCAGTGCTCGCTGTCAGCGTGCCGGGGTACGCGACGTGGACTGGTGCAAGCGGCCTTGCTGACCGAGGGACAGCGCGGCGGATGCAGCCCGATACACCAATCCGCCTTGCGAGCGTCAGTAAGCTATTCACAGCCGTCGTCGTGATGCAGCTCGTGGAGGAGGGACGAATTACACTTGACGCGCCAGTTAGCACATGGCTCCGGGAGCCGATTCCCGATGCGGATCGCATTTCAATCCGACAACTCCTGCAACATACCAGCGGTCTGTACGACTATCTGGAGGATCGTACGCTCATCGCGGAGATGCAGCGCGAGCCTGAGTACGAGTGGGCTCCTGAAGAGCTCGTCGCCTACGCGGCACAATTTCCGTTACGGCCACGTGGAGAATGGGATTACTCAAGCACCAACTATGTCGTGCTTGGGATGCTCGTCGAGGAGGTGACCGGTCAATCACTCGCCACCGAGATCCGACAACGCGTGTTCGAGCCACTGGATTTGCAGAACACAGTTTTCCTACCACAAGAGGTTGCTCCAGCCAACCTTGCGCATGGGTATAGCAATGGAACCGACATCACGAACGCCTCAATGTCCTTTGCGTATGCTACTGGCAATATAGTTTCAACAGTCGAGGATCTTCAGCGCTTTGGGCGGGCACTGTTCGCCGAAGAGCTTGTACAGGCTGAGACCCGCGATCTGATGCTGCAATTCGTCAGCGGACGCGGGCAGTATGGCATGCCAGCCTTAGAATATGGCTTAGGAGTCATGCAGAATCAGCTTCCTCTTGAAACCGGAGCAGCCGGGCGCGATCCTCAGGCCGGACGTGTGATTGGTCATACCGGCGGATACGGTGGATTTCGCACAGCACTATGGTATGTACCCTCCAGCGGTATTACCATCGCCCTCAGCCTGAATCAGGCTTTCACCGACCCGAATGATCTTGCTGTGAAAGTGCTCAACCGCATTCTCGACTCCCTTGGCCAGCAACGCCAACAGAGCGCTCTGTAGAGAATGCCTCCTTCATTGTGCGCAGTTGGTTGAACATCTGCCTATGGGTACGCAATCGGAGCATCGAGACATCCCTGGTGCGGAGATGGGAAGTGCGTGGGCGCAGCCGAAAACCTTTAGTGAGTGTGACTATGCGGAACCATCGTGCAGAAACAGCGCGCGAGCGCGTCACCATGCGCCGATCCGCCCGTCAGGCGGATCGGCGGGGGATGTCCATGGCTTGGCAGCGTGTAAGATTCCTCCTATCCATGCTTCTGTGGTTCGCACTTGTGCTGATCATCACGATTGCATTTGGTGCGATCGCCGCCGATCAGTACTATCGTGGCCGCATTCTCCCGAACGTCTCTGTGCAGGGGTTCTCCCTGGGCGGCCTCTCGCGCGAAGAGGCGCGCCGTGTGCTCATTCAATACTACGGGACGTTTGTCGCATCCCCTATTACGTTTGCCGACGGTGAACGTGTCTGGCAGCCCTTGGCAGCCGACATCGGGGTACGCGTGGAGATTGAAGACGCAATATCGGCGGCCCTTGCGGCTGGACGTCGTACGGACTTCATCGAGCAGCTACGCGAGAGTTTTGCTGTCATCCGGTTTGGTAAAGATCTGCCACTCCGCATCACCCTGGATCAGCGTCGTCTTCAGGCCTACCTGACGAACCTTGCTCCGTCTCTGGATAGAGCGGCGCAGAGCGCGGGGATTATGGTCGTGAAAGCGCAGGTTCTTTCGACGCCCGCCAGGGAGGGCCGCCAACTCTTAGTCGATGCGACGGTACGCGATGCGACGGCGGGTCTCGCTGCTCTCCAGCCCTACACGGTCACACTCCAGACCCGAACCCTCCCGCCAACTCTTGCGGACGCCAACGTCATGGAAGCAGCACATCAATTGGCCGTGCTGCTCGGCGGCTCACTCCGGATCACGGCGGGAGAGCGAGCGTGGGAGTGGTCGCCGGAGGACATAGCAACCCTGGTTCGCCTAGAGCAGACTATTACTGCAGACGGCGCACGTCGTATAGTTCCAATGCTCGACAGGGATGCTCTCACGACGCGTATTGAAGCAGTAGCCTCCGACGTTACCCGCTCTCCTATCGAGCCACGGCTTCGCTTTACTTCCGCCGGTGTAAAGATAGCTATTCCTGGTCAACCAGGCGTTACCCTCGATGTTGATGCAGCGGCAGATACGATCAGCGCTGCGCTTTGGCAGGGTGCACGTAAGGTGTCCCTTCCTCTGGCGACGGTCGAGCCACAGATACGTGTGGAGACGATTGCGGATCTCGGTATCAGCGAGTTGGTGGCGCAAGGGCGGAGCGATTTCCGCGGCTCGGCGCCTTATCGTGTCACAAATATCATCGCGGGCGCACGCCAAATGGATGGGGTATTGATCCCGCCCGACGGCGAGTTCTCCTTCAACCAGTCCGTCGGCGCGATCGATGAGACCAACGGCTTCACACGCGGCTACGCCATCATCGACGGACGCACGCAACTCGAGTGGGGCGGCGGCGTCTGCCAGGTCTCCACAACGGTGTTTCGTGCGGCATACTGGGCCGGTCTCCCGATTACCGAACGCAACCAGCACTCTTTCCGCATCAACTGGTACGAGGTCTACGAGCCGATTGGGATGGACGCAGCGATCTTCACCGGGCCTGGCGGTTACGACCTGCGCTTCGTCAATGACACCGGCCGCTGGCTCCTGATGCAGACCGAAGTGGATACAGATCGCTCGCTGCTGGTCGTCAACCTGTATGGATCGAAGCCGGATCGGGAAGTAATCCAGGTGCCGGTGGAGGTGTCACAACTGGTGCCCGCGCCGAATAGGCCGAGATACATCGACGACCCATCGCTCCCGCCAGGGAGCATCAAGCAGACCGACACCGCCCGTGACGGTATGGACGTCCGGGTCGGCCGCATCGTACGAACGGGCGAGCGCGTACTACGAACCGACATCTTCTTCAGCCGCTACCAGCCATGGCCGGATGTATTTGTCCGCGGTACCGGATCTTAGCCAGGTAAAAGGCTAAATCGTGTATGCCGTGCGGCGCAATTCCATCCACAACTGGTGCCGCCCGGCAGGTGGCCGGTGCAGTAATGGTATCCGACGCGAAGCAGATGTCACTTTGAGATAGCCTCTGCGCGACTGTGCGTCTAGAGCCCAAGAAACGGAGTCTCCCTCTTTTGTTGTTCTTGCGTCGATACTTGCTCAGA
>CALLZL010000577.1 GCA_937859575.1 uncultured Chloroflexota bacterium | reverse complement strand
CTGGTTTTGAAGACCAGGACAGCCACCGGGCCACATCCGCTCTCGATCCGATTCTAGCGATGCCTTGCGCTGCTGTCAAACACAAGCGCCGGTGGGAGCATACTCCCACCGGCGCTTGTGTCGCGTTTCATAGGTCAGGATGCCAGTGACGCCTCAAGGGTGATGGTCAGCCCGTTGCGGAGCAGGTTCGATACCGGGCATTTCTTCTCGGCTTCTTCCGCTAGTTGCTTGAAGGTTGCTTCGTCTAATCCCGGCACTTTGCCTACGGTAACAAGGTGCATCTTGTTGATAACACCACTGTCGAGGGTGATCGTTGCACTGGTGCGGATCTCTTCCGGTGTGTGGCCTTGCCCGCTCAGGTAGTTGGCAAACGCCATGCTGAAACATGCCGCATGTGCCGCAGCGATCAGTTCCTCAGGGTTCGTCCCCTTCGCGTTCTCAAATCGCGTCGCAAAGGTGAAGGGCGTGTCGCTCAGCACCCCGCTGGTGCTGCCGATCAATCCATTGCCACTGCGCAGATCACCATGCCATACTCCGCTTGCGGTTCGTTCAATACCTGCCATAATCGACTACTCCTCTTTTCGTGTTGATTAGCCGGTCTCAGTATAGCAGCCGCCTTCCCGGCGTCAAGTTGGATGGCGACATGTACATGCGCTATCGTGCATGATAATTGGGGTGCAGGCCGCCACGTCCTGTTCCGATTCTTCGCGACTCGCGCTATCGTTGCGGGGGTCTACTGGCGTAAACCACACTATAATGAGGGCATGATCGCCGCTGATGGCGATGCTCAATGGAGAGGAAGTTGCCATGGCTGAGCCACGCATTACCGCGATTGAGGTGCATACCTACACCTATACGCTCGATGAGTTGGGGAAAGACTACAACGGCTTTAATCTGGTCTATACGCCGGGTGGGCGTGTCTCGCAAACATCGTATGTTCTGCGGATACTGACCGATAGCGGGCTGGTCGGTGAATATGCCGGCGGTAGCGCCGCCGATTATGCAGTGCTGCCGTCGTTTGCCCACTATCTGATTGGTAAGCATGCCCTGGAACGAGAACGTATCTATGCCGATGTGAAACGGGCATTGCGCCAGGTTGCCCGTATCGGCCTCGCTCCGGTTGATATTGCGCTGTGGGATCTGGCCGGCAAATATCATCAGGCACCGATCTATCGCTTGCTCGGCGGCTATAAGGATCGCCTGCCATGCCAGGCGAGCACCTATCATGGCGATACCAACGGCGGCCTCGATAGTCCCGAGGCGTATGGTGAGTTCGCCCTGCAGTGCCGCGAGATGGGCTACCCGGCCTTTAAGATTCATGGCTGGGGCCGGGCACCGATTACCCAGGAGATAGCAACCGTTCATGCGGTGCGGAAGGCGGTGGGCGGTGATATGGATCTGATGCTCGACCCGGCATGTGAATATGTGACCTTCGGCGATGCGGTGAAGGTAGGCTGGGCCTGTGATGAAGCACGCTTCTTCTGGTATGAAGATCCCTACCGCGATGGCGGGATATCGCAGTTTGCGCATCGCAAACTACGCCAGTTGATCAAGACCCCACTGCTGATGACGGAACACGTGCGCACACTCGAACCGCATGTCGATTTTGCGCTCGCTGATGCAACCGATTATCTGCGTGGCGATGTGGGGTATGATGGGATTACCGGGGTGATGAAGCTGGCCCATGCTGCCGAAGGGCTTGGCCTCGATATTGAGTTTCATGGCCCCGGCCCGGCACAGCGCCAGTGTATGGCGGCTGTGCGTAATACCAACTACTACGAGATGGGCCTGGTGCATCCGAAAACTCCATCAAGCCATGATCTGCGTCTGTATGGTTCGCACTACCGCGATACACTCGATGCCATCGATGCCGATGGGTGTGTGCCGGTGCCGGATGGCCCCGGCCTGGGAGTCGCGATCGATTGGGAATGGGTTACCCATAACCGGAGCAATGTGTGGCGTTTTGAATAGTGGATCGCTGGCCTGATCGAACGCCTGCCGCTCTTGTTGCAGCATTCGCATCGAAACCCGTATTATGCCGGTTGTGCTGCAAGCTGATCGGATTTTGCCGCCATAATAAAGTCGTTGCGATGCAACCCGCGGATCGCGTGTGTCCACCACGAGACCGTCACCCGGCCATATTCGGTCAGAATTGCCGGATGATGCCCTTGCTCTTCGGCCAGTGCGCCGAGCCGGTTGGTGAGATCCAGTGCTGCGACAAAATCAGCAACGCGATAGGTGCGGGTCAGGCGCGGTATGCCGTTGCGTTCGACGATCTTCCACTGGGGAATCTGCGGCTGAAGCTGGGCAATCTCTTCTTCGGTGACGTGCGGTGCATCCTGGCGGCAGGCGTCACATCGTTCGTGCAGCAGGCTCATCGGCAGGCTCCTTGGCGGTATTGGTTTCGGATGGCGGCAGTTGTGCCGCTCGATGATCATGATAGGTCGATCGTTTGGTTTCTGCAATCCGTTGGATGCTGAAGTTTGCCCTGGCGATCAGGGCAGGAGGTGGTGCGTGGAATCTGGTGCAACTGAACTGCTCGACGCATTCAATGCCGCATTCAATCGTCATGATCCGCCGGCTATGATGGCGCTGATGACCGTTGATTGCGTGTTCGAGAACACCTACCCGCCGCCGGATGGTGAGCGTTATATCGGCCAGGCAGCGGTCGCTCAGTTCTGGGAAGCCTTCTTTCAGGCCTCGCCGGCTGCCCGGATCGAGATCGAAGAGCTGTATGCCGGCCGTGATTACGGATTTCAGCGCTGGTGTTACCACTGGATCGATCGGCATGGCAGCGCCGGCCATATTCGTGGGGTTGACATCTTTCATTTCCGTGATGGCAAGATCGCGGCGAAATTATCGTATGTGAAAGGGTAAAGCATGCAGATCGGAATCTTCAGTCGCGTCTTTCGCCGGCCGACCCTGGCGGCGACCCTTGACGCAGTTCAGGCGGCGGGGTTCGATGTCGTGCAGTTCGATCTGATGTGCGCCGGCTTGCCGGATGTGCCGGATCTCCCGGCGCGGATCGACCCGGCCATGGCAGGCGCCATCGGTGATGCCTTTCGCACCCGTGGCATGACGATGGCAGCGGTTTCGGGTACCTATAATATCATCCACCCCGATCCTGCCGGGCGCAGTGCCGGCCTGCGCGGCCTGCGAGCGATTGCGGCGGCCTGCGAAGCGCTCGGTACCCGCATCATCACCCTCTCGACCGGCACCCGTAATCCGCACAACATGTGGCGCAGCCATCCCGATAATCGCTCGCCGGCGGCATGGGAGGAAGCGGTGGTCGCGCTGCGCGAGATTGCGGCGATTGGTGCCGAACATGATGTACTGATGGCTTTTGAGCCCGAAGTAAGTAATGTGGTCGATTCGGCATCACGGGCACAGCGCATGCTGGCCGAGGTTGGTTCACCATTCCTCAAGGTGGTGATCGATGGTGCCAACCTGTTCCACGAAGGCGAACTGCCCGCCATGCAGTCCATTTTACGCGAAGCATTCACCCTGCTCGGCGATCAGATCGTACTTGCACATGCCAAAGATCTCGATCACGACGGTGATGCCGGTAATCTGCCGGCCGGCCACGGCCTGCTCGACTACCGGCTCTACCTGCAGCTCTTGCACACTAGCGGCTATCGGGGCCCACTGGTGCTGCATGGCCTCGACGAAACTCAGGCCGCCGGATGTGCCGCCTTCCTCACCAACCAGCTGCAGGCGATCACGCCGGGCGTCTGAATGAGACGGTTCCATCAACGACACGAAAGCCGAGCCCCAGATAGAGCCCCTGCGCCGACCAGTTGGCCGCGCCTGTGCCAAGCCAGCAATGTTCGCAGCCAAGGGTGCGCAGGTGCTCAAGGGCACGCAGTAACAGGGCACGGGCCAGGCCGCGCCGCCGTACCTGCTCGGCACTCCAGAGCCAGTGAATATACCCGATCCGCGCCGCACGCGGGTCGTCGGCAAGCGCCTCAATCGTGCTATAGATGCACAGGCCGATCCGATCCTCGCCGATCCAGCCGCGTTGCAGATAGTTTCCCTCGTCATTCCGATTGGCGCTGAGTCGAATACCTTCGATCTCGGGCGTTTCGAAGGGTGTTTGCAGATCGCAGGTCAACAGGAGTTCGCGGTAGTAGGGAACAAAGCCGTGCTTGACCAGCAGCTGCACCTGGGCTGCCAGCCGATCCGAAAGCCCATCCCAGCCGGCGTTATAGGCCAAGAGCGGGCCGTTGCTGTGAGCCTGGGCATAGGCCAGCATGCCACCCGGCCGGGCGCGGGCCACACATGCCGCTACCAGTGCAGCACCGGCTGCCGCATCACGAAAGAAGAGTGCTGTGATGCTGTCGGATGTCACCTCCTCGTCGTCGGTGACCTGGCGTAATGCGGCAAACCCATGGGCGGTGTCGTCAACCGCCGCCACCAGCACCCGGCCGGCCTCCGGGCGTGTGAGATCGGCAGCAAATCTCGCCGCACTCGGCACCAGGCAATGCGGTAGCCCGTCGGTCTGCGCCCGATAGAGCTCGTAGAGCGCTGCCATATGTGCGGGGCGCAGTTCGTGGATCGTATACATACAACCTCCTTACAAGCAGAAAAAGGGCGGCTGGTCGACCGCCCCTTTCTGCTTGACATGCCAGGTAGTATACCAGCTATGGTGTGACGTTGCCGCCACCAAAGTCATCGAACGTCGCACCACTATTGTCGAAGAACCAGACGCCGATCCGGCCGCCTTTGTTGACATATGTATTGCCGGTGACGCTGCGGGTATCGCCGCTGCCGATCCGTACACAGTTGACATAGACATCCACCGTGCCGTTGGCATTGGCGCGTGCTCCGAGCAGATCGCCATTCTGCAGCACGGCAGCGAATGTGCCGACGGTGCGCCATCCCTTGCCGGGCAGCAGGGCGTCGATCACGATCTGCTGGGCTACGGCATCGTACGAGACGAGGATCGCGCCATTCCCGCCGGTGCTTCCGTTCACCTTGAGTGCCAACGAGTGGTGCCGCCCATTGGCCGTGATGGTTGTCAGCCGCATAAAGGCTTCCTGGGTTGCATCAAAGGTCTGGCCCCACTGCAGCAGCCCGCCTTTATCGACCAGTACCCGCTGCCCGCTGATGCGGTACTGGTCGGTTGCGGTGCTGCCGCTCCACGGCGAGCCGAGCTTGCCGTTGGCCCGGTTGAAGGCGTCGAGTACCGCATTGACCGGCGCATGCGTCACTTTGATCGTGACACTCTGCGTTGCCTCGACGATGCCACCCGCACTGACCGAGTAGAATTCAAGCGTGTTGCTGCCTTCGGTCGCCACCACAAATGGCCCGCTATAGGTCTGCAGCGCCCCACCGTTAAGACGATAGAAGGTCGTGGCGGTCGGCTGATCGACACTCAGTGTCACAGTTGCACTACCGCTGTAGCAGTCCGATGGGCAGAGTGGGTGCTGCAACCCACTGATGCTGATAGTCGTCACCGGCGGGCTCTTGGGGGTGATCGTGAGCGCCAACGGCCCGGCGATTGCACCCTGGTAGTAGGTATCACTGGTGGTGATACTGCCGTTCGGGGTGGGTACGACGGCGGCAAAGTAGGCATTCACGCTGTAGCTGCCGGCCGGCCACGGCACGCGGCCAAGCACCGCCCGCCCTTCATTGCTGGTCTTGGCGGTCTTGCCGAAGGTTCCTGCCGTACCGGTTGCCACGAAGAAGATTGAACGATCGGCAATTGGGCGGCCGAATGGATCGACAAGCCGGAGCGCCAGGTTGATCGAATCGCCTTCCGGTACACTCAACGGCAACGAACTGAGTACCGTGATCGCCGATGTCTCTTTGGCGACCGTCAGATTGAAGCGGGCTTCGGCCCGGCCGTAGCTCACACTTGGGCTTTCCGAGCCGGGGAAGATCACCTGTACCCGATATGCACCCGGCCGGACATCCAGCGAACGGGTGAAGATAACTTCACCGGCCGCATTGGTGACACCATACTGCCGCTGGTTACCAATCGACAGGGCGACATACTGCCCGGCGACCGGTGCCGCGCCACCGACCGTGCGCAGCCGCGCCGAGACGGTCAACTCACGGGCGTAGATTCCATTGCTTGGTGCCGCCAGTAGTTCGAGCGCCACATCGGTTGGTGCCGCCGCCGGCGGTGTCACTACCGGGTAGTAGCTGCCACCATTGGTGTCGAGAGTCACCAGGCCGGTACCGTTGGCGGCCTGAACCATAAACACGGCACTTGCAGGTATCGCTACACCGCCCGCCGGGGTTTCCCAGAATTCCGGCTCGCTCAGGCTGCGCTGCAGGTCGATCGACTGCCATGTGCGTGGGAAGGGTGCCGCCGGATCGGTATACGTGATCCAGACCTGCTGGATACCGGCGGATTCATCGCCGACCACCCGCACCCGCAGGGCGATATTGCCGCCGGTCAGCTGGGTGCTTGTGACCCGTACAATGTCGGGTGCGGCCGCAACAGCTGCGGTTGTCAGGTTTGCCGGGCCGTTTGGCCAGTTCTCATTGACATAAAACGTGCGGAAGGTGAGCGAGTTGTAGAGTCGCATGCTGCCGCTGTTTGATACCAGGTTCTCCGAGAGATACTGTGCCGGGGTGATCATCAACCGGGTGCGGCCGCCGCTGATCGCGGCGAACAGGTTGCTGCCCCAGAACTTCACCGGGTAGGCAACGTCAGTAATGAAGCCGATATTGCCGGTTGAGAGTTCGCTGGCTGGTGCGCCGGTGAACGGTGTGATGCCGCTGACATCGGTATAGCTGCCGCCGCGGAAGCCGACGCCGCGCAGCACCTGGCCGGGTAGTGTCACATCATACACCTCGAGCGGCATGATCGGTTCGAGCGGATTGACGACCACGCCATCGCGGCCACGATAGTAGCGAGTGACAATCGGTGTATTGGTGGTCAGGTCGGTCAGGGTTTCGTCCACCGGTGTCAGGCTGGGCGTCAGGGTAATATCCTGATTGCCGCCGCTCTGGCCGATCTGCAGGCTGTAGGCGCTGCCGGGCAGGCTGCCGGCCGCCACACCGCCGTCGATGATCGAGTCGGCAACCGGCGTGGCGATCCGCTCGCCGGGCAGATTGACGGCAAACATCGGCAGGCCGTAGAGCGCAAACTCAATCAGGGTCTTGTCATCGGTTCCACCCAGGTCGCCTTTGTTTGCCAGGTAGGCCAGCTTGGCATCGCGCAGAGCGTTGCCGAGCGGCACTGCACCGCTACCACTGCGCAGCTCGCGGGTGAAATCGACCAGCAGCCGTTCGCCGTATTCGATAAACTCGGTATCGCCATAGGCATAGCCAGTGGCACCAATGAAGGTGGCACCACGTTCGGCGAAGGCCTGGGCCCAATCCGGCTGCGGTGTAAAGAACTCCACCGCTTCGTCGGGTGGGATGTTGTAGCCGGCATGACAGCCGAGGCTGAAGAAGATCGCGTTGGTGAAATCAAGCTGAGCATCGCGCACTTCATCGGCACTCACCGCCGTGGTATAGTCGGCAGCCAGCAGACCGCCGGCATCGAAGTGGCCGCTGAAGAAGATCATGTCGTTGCGATTGCCAAACAGCTCTTCACGCAGATCATCGGCGCTCCAGCCGGTCGCCGGAGTCTCACCTTCCGGCTGGATCAAGCTGTCGCGTACGATACATGTCGGGCAGGCCGAACCACTCAACCCGAGCGCCAGTTCGTTACGGGTCGCCAGTGCCGCATCACTCACAAAGTCGTAGCCGGTCACCAGCGCCGATGAAGGATTAACCACGCCACCGGCGGCATCATAGGCATTGAGCAGGCCGATTACATCAGCGGCACGCCCGACCAGCCGGCCAACCGCCAGATCGGCAATCGGCAGGTAGTAGTTACCGCGCCAGATCTGGCTGCTTGCGCCGTACACATCCTGGCCGAGCACCATATTCTGCCGCAGTGCCGCTTCCGAGCTCCCCTGGTCGAAGACCGGCGGGGAGTAGTCGCTCTCGTAGGCCAGGCCGCCCACATCAAGGTAGCGCTTGAACGGAAGCTCGTTGTCGGTAC
>CALLZL010000576.1 GCA_937859575.1 uncultured Chloroflexota bacterium | reverse complement strand
ACCCGCCGTGTCCGCCGTTCGCTCCCACCCTCGATTGCGATTGTCGAAGCCGAAGCACTCGATATCGGCAGTGCGGTGGTCTGCGGCACTCGCGGCTGGACGGCCCCGGAGACACCGGGATTTCAAGAGAGTAACGACCGGGCGTATTTCGAGCGCGAACTTGGCCGGCTCGATACGGCACTGGCAGCGGCGGCCAAACTGGCGGCCGGCAGGAAGCCGATAATCGTCATGATCCACTTTCCGCCGTTTATCTCGGGCCGGCCAACGGCATTTGCCGGGCGGATCGCAGCTGCCGGCGCGGCGGCGTGTATCTATGGCCACCTGCACCGCCCCGAAGATTGGGGCAGCGCCACCCAAGGGATGGTTGACGGGGTCTTCTATCAACTGACGGCCTGCGACTACCTGGGGTTTGGGCCGGTTGCGGTACGCGGTATTGCCGGTTAGCCGGCAAGGCACGCACACCGAGACGCAGTGCAGCAAGATCAGAACCGTTCTGCGTCTGGTGGCCGACCCATCGCCGGTGCAGCATGGTGTCGCCAGACTGCACCAGCGACGTGTTGGATGCCAACCTGGTATTAGTTGAGCAAACGGTAGCCCGGCAGGGTCAGGAATTCCACGAACTCGGCTGAGAGTACCAGATCATCAAGTAGCTCGGTGGCCTGGGCGAAACGATGATCGGTGCGGCCGGATGTCAAACTGTGCAGCTCTTCATCGCGAATGGTGCGGTACATGGCGGCATCGATCGTACGCCCGTCGTCGAGCTGTGTGCCATAGTGCACCCACTGCCAGATCTGCGAACGAGCGATCTCAGCGGTGGCGACATCCTCCATCAGATTGAAGATCGCCACCGCGCCGCGCCCACCCAGCCAGGCCTCGATATATTGCAATGCCACACTAATATTGTTGCGCAGGCCGGCCTCGGTCACTGCGCCGGTCGGAATCTTCAAGAGATCCTCAGCCGTCACGTGGGTTTCAGGGACAAAATCGATCTGGTGATCGCCGCGAAACGCCTTATTGAAGATCTCCTGTACCGTCGGCACCAGATCGGGGTGTGCCACCCATGCGCCATCAAAGCCCTGTGATGCCTCACGTTCTTTATCGACAGGCACCTGCGACAATGCCCGCTCGTTGACCTCCGGGTCGGGGCGGGTAGGAATAAAGGCCGACATACCGCCAAGAGCATGGGCACCATGGCGATGGCAGGCATACACCACCAGTTCGGCCGCCGAGCGCAAGAAGTGGGTCGCCATGGTGACCTGGGCGCGATCGGGGAAGACCAGATCGGCACGATGGTTAAGCGCCTTAATGAAGCTGTAGATGTAATCCCAGCGGCCCAGGTTCAGCCCGCTGCTATGATCGCGCAGCTCGTACAGGATCTCTTCCATTTCGAAGGCTGCCAGGATATGCTCGATCAGGACGGTGGCTCGGATGGTTCCCTGCGGTATGCCCAGGCGATCCTGGCTATAGATGAAGATATCGTTCCACAGGCGCGCCTCGAGGTGGCTCTGCATCTTCGGCAGATAGAAGTAGGGGCCGCTGCCGCGTGCCATGAGTTCGCGTGCATTGTGGAAGAAATAGAGGCCAAAATCAAATAATGCACCAGCAACCGGTTCGCCATCGACATGCAGATGTTTTTCGAGCAGGTGCCAGCCGCGCGGCCGCACCGCCAGGGTTGCGACCTGCTCGTTAAGGCGATACTCGCGCCCATCCGGGCTGGTAAACTCGATGGTACGCCGGATGGCATCACGCAGGTTCACCTGCCCCTGGACGATGTTTTCCCAGCTGGGGGCATTCGCATCTTCAAAATCCGACATAAAAACATTGGCACCAGAATTGAGTGCGTTGATCACCATGCGTCGATCGGTCGGGCCGGTGATCTCGGTGCGGCGATTGGCGAAATCGGCCGGGATCGATGCGACACGCCAATCGCCGCCGCGGATCGCTGCCGTTTCGGGCAGGAAATCCGGCATCCGGCCGGCTTTCAGAGCCGCCCAACGTTCCTGACGGCGCGCCAGGAGTTCGCGCCGGCGCGCCTCGAATTCGGTTGCCAGGGCGGCTACAAATGCCAGTGCGTTGGGGGTGAGGATCTCGGCCCATTCGCCGGTGGCCGGGCCAAGCAGTTCGATACGTCGATTGGTTGCCATGGTTTCCTCCTTGGTCTATCACATAGCGGCACGCCTCTGTGCGCCATATTGAGACGAACAACCGTGTCGGGATGCAGTATCACGGCAGTGCTTGCTACAATAGCATAAAGTCGGCGATCTGCGTATTGTGCGATGCGCGAGCCAGAGGGCTATGCTATAATCGTTTCGCCCCAACATGATGTGTGTAGCACCGGCCGCTCATCAAACGGAAGGAGTCGACCGATGGCTGTATTCAAAGATTACGACGAACTCTACAGTTGTCTCGGCCGGCTCTATGATCAGGCGAGTCATGATAGCCGGATCGCACCCAAGATCCGCGATGCACATCTGGTGATCCAATTCCGGTATGCAGAACCGGCAGCAGTGGTGACGATCAATGCTGCCGCGCCGCCAAGCCAACCAACATCCTACTTTGATGTCCTCTGGGGCGATCAAACCGGGCTCATGCCTGATGTCGAGATGAGTATGAAGGCTGATATTGCTCACCAGTTCTGGCATGGCAAGGTCAATCTGATGACGGCACTGGCGCGCCGGCAGATCATCGCCAGGGGGCCGATTCCCAAGATCATCCGGCTCTTGCCAGCCGTCGAGCCGATGTACGAAATGTACCCGCGTCTGCTCGAACAGATCGGGCGCAGCGATTTGATCATCACATAATGCGTGTGCCGTCGTCGGGATTCCGTATGCGGAATTCCCCGGTTGCCGGTCGCGCCCGCAGGGGCGATGGATACTCAGGAAATGTATGACCTTGGCGTGCAGGATGCCGAACAGGGTGAACCGCGCGCCTTCTACTATCAGCACTACTACCATTATCGGCGTGGCTACGACGAAACACGCCGCAAGCTCGGGCGTGGGATGGCAGCCGGGATCGCCGGGGTTTCATTGCCGCGGATCGCTGCGGCTGCCGGCGTCGTTGTGGTACTCATGCTGCTCAGTATGACGCTGTTCCGGCGGGAACCATCGCCCGAGCCGGTTCCGCTTGCCGCGCCGACATCGGCCGCCACGACGCCGACAATCGGTGCGACGCGGACGCCGATCTTTCCCACGGCCACTCGTGTGCCACCAACACCCACCAGCGAACCGTTCGAACTGCGTATCGGCAGGAGCGCGGTTGTCGGGAATACCGGCGGCCGGCCGTTGCGTGGGCGTGCCGAGCCGAGCCTGCTTGCACCGGCCCGGGTGGCATTCAACGAGGGGGATGTGCTCATGGTGATCGACGGCCCGGTAGAGGCCGATGGTTATACATGGTGGCGTGTCGAGGGCACCCGGGGGATCGGCTGGAGCGCCGAAGCCTCGCCGGATGGGAGTGTCTGGCTGTTGCCGCAGCCATAACCACCACACCGCTAGCCACGGGCTACTGCCTGCACATCACCACTCGTGATGCGGTGAACCACCCCTCTGTCGTCGCGCAGCAAGAGAGCCCCCGAGGTGCCTACATCTTCGGCGACTCCATGCAGCACACTATTGGGCAGTTGAACTGCGACATGGCGACCAAGCGTGGCAAGCCGCTGCCGCCAACCCATATAGATCGCCGTGTGATCACCGGCGCAGAGGGTTGCATAGTGCTGATCGAGCGTCGTGAGCAGCGCGACCAGCAGCCCGGCACGGTCGATTGCAGTTCCACCGGCAGCCGCCGACAGGCTGGTTGCATACGCGGCGAGATCGCGGCCATCGACCTGGCCGGTAGGTGCCTGGTTCACATTTATGCCGATTCCGATCACTATCCACGCCAGCCGTTCCCCTTCGATCCCCAGTTCACTCAAGACACCGGCCGCCTTGGCGGGGGGCCGGGCGGCAGCGCGATCGGTAACCATCAGATCATTAGGCCACTTCAACGACGCCGTTACATCCGCACACTGCTCGGCAGCGTCGCAGAGTGCAAGGCCGGCGACCATGGTCGGTAGAAAGGCCTGATCGACACGCAGTGGTGGGCGTAGCAACAGCGAACACAGCAGATTCTGCCCCGGTTGGGCGATCCAGGTACGCCCCATGCGGCCACGGCCGGCGCTTTGCTCTTCACCGAGGATCAGTACCCCTTCGGCGCGGCCGCTACGGGCCAGGCGCTTGGCAATATCGTTGGTTGAGCCGACACGCCCATAGCGCAGAATGCTGCGGCCGATGAGATGCGTATCGAGCAGCATACGCAGCGCCGGCAGTGCCAGATCAGATGGAAGTGATGCCATATTCGATTCACTCGTCAGGCGCTGCCGCGCGGCAGCGGCGGATCTTCCGCTCCTCAAAAAGATGCTTCGCGGCGGAGCCGCTCAGCATGACCGTCCGACTTCCCGCGCACCTGCCCAGCACAAGAACGCAGAAGCCCTTCCCGTGTTGCATAGTATACCTTGCCCATGCCATACGCTTGTGCTATACTTCGAACGTTCGATGGGACTGGAACGCGTTTAACGGCCCGACGGAGCGGTCATGCCGATACCGTCAGGCCGATTCGTGTATCCGGGTCAATACAGGTGAGCCATCGCCGCGTAACGCGCAGACATACGTGGAAGCACCTGAGCACAGCCCGGGTGAATATGCCCGGCCTGCTTGATCGTAAGGAGACGACAATGGCTCAGCAGTTGCGGCTGGTTATCGCCGATGATGAGTCGATCATCCGGATGAACCTGAAAGAGACCCTGGT
Organism: uncultured Chloroflexota bacterium; assembly: GCA_937859575.1. Taxonomy (GTDB): domain Bacteria; phylum Chloroflexota; class Chloroflexia; order Chloroflexales; family Roseiflexaceae; genus CALLZL01. The sequence continues at coordinate 680 of CALLZL010000576.1, read as the reverse complement.
TGGTCTCGGGTATCTGGTGGTTGGCGAAGCCGGCGACGGAGTAAGTGTCATTAATCTGGCACGCGAACTCCGGCCAGATCTGGTCATCATGGATATCAAGATGCCCAAGCTCGACGGCATCCAGGCAGCAAAGATGCTGACCGAAGAGAAGATTGCGCCGGCTCTACTCCTCACCGCCTATTCCGACCGCGAACTGGTTGATCGGGCGCGTGAGGCCGGTGTGGTGAACTATATCGTCAAACCATTCCGCGAGGCCGAACTGCTGCCGGCGATCGAGATCGCGCTGGCACGCTATGCCGAATTCCGCGAGATGGATAAGCAGATGGACGACCTGAAGGATACGCTTGAGACGCGCAAGCTGGTTGAGCGGGCCAAGGGTGTGTTGATGGATACCCAGGGGTTGAAAGAGCAGGAAGCATTCCGCAAGATTCAGCAGCTTTCGATGAATACCCGCAAATCGATGCGTGAAATCGCACAGGCCATTCTGCTTACCGCACAGATCGAAAAGTAGCTACATGTGACCGACCGGGAACAGGGCGCTCGCGAGCAGGGTCCATCGGCGAATGTCGGTCATCGGCTCACCTCCCCACGGCTTCCCGTGGCCCGATCCAGATTGGCCCAAGCCTCGCCGACGGCCGCTTCGACCTCTCCCCCCTGCGCACCTTCCGGGGCAAGCCCGA
>CALLZL010000575.1 GCA_937859575.1 uncultured Chloroflexota bacterium | reverse complement strand
ATGGAGGTAACTGGTGAGTAAGCAGGCAGTCGACGACTATGACTTGGAGCAGGTATACGACGAGCAGATCGCACCGCTCATGGCACAGATCATAGCAATCTGCAAAGAGCACCAACTTCCGATGGTTGCGTCGTTTGCCTATCGGCATGGCGAGAACGGTGGTTCGTACTGCTCAAGTTACCTGGATTTTGCGCCAGAGCGGTATTCGGAGCGCCTGCACAGCGCCATCAAGACACTGATGCGTGGCACCAGTGTGGATAAGCGTCATGAGAATGGCAACTGATATGTCCAGCACCTTCGACAAGTGTCGGCAACGCGGCCTGGAGCTCGGTGCGATCGTTGTGACGCCGCCGCACAATGGCTTCACGATGGGTCGGCGCGGGCGACTCCATTTTTCATATGTGATGGTGCGCTATCCCGATCGCAGCGTTGTGGGCTATAAGCCGGAGTTGCTGAGGCCGGCGACAGCAGAGCAGGCGCTGGCATATGCGACGAAGTACGAAGGATATCGAGACGAATAATTCTGAAGGAGGGATCTACACATGGGACACGCGAAAGAAAGGCTTCTTGAGCTTGTGCAGGAGCATGTTCCTGAGTCGTGCCTGTATGTCAGTTACTTCCAGAACAGCGATGGTGACAAATGGCTGTTCTGGTTGGCGGAGGGGGATACTACGGCCCAGATCTGGTGCACCGATCTTGATCCCAAGAAAACATACCGCCTCGACAAGCGGGGCGCATTGAGAGGAGTAATCGCGCGATCTGCAGAGCAAATGTGGATGTATGCGTGTGCGACCGAGATCCAAGATTTGCTGCGCTATCGTGCCAGACGGGAGTCTTAGCCTCCAATCTGTGACAAGGAGACTCGGCGTGACACTCAAGAGTGAGCCATCCTCTGCCCTGTTTGGCGGCGACGACATCCAGTATGTCATCTGCGACGGCTGTGGTATGCGGTTGCTGTGGAGCCGATGGTACACCGTGGGCGGCGTCTATCCCACAGGGTGGATTGTGATGTACCGGTTCGACGGAAAGAGTTATCACGGTAAGGGGCACCTGTGCGGCCAGTGCTGCCCCGCCGACATACCGATGCGTCTTCGGCAGGGAGCATCGTTATATCGCCATCTATGGCTTCAGTATCAGGAGCGTCGCTTACCAGTGGATAACATTGTCAGGCCGGCCAATCCGATGTGATTGCTCGGAAGAAGGGATATTCTCATGCCTAAGCTCATTCGAGGAAACGTTGGGGGCCGCGTCTGGGAGCGCCGCGAACTTGCGATGGTCGGCCCCGGGCGCGCAGTGCCGCGCGTGGCGTTCTCATCGTACATTGCGCGCAGGGAAGCGCGGATTCAGCGACACCTGCGTTGGTATCAGCGACGGCGCCGGCTGCATCAGCAGACGCGCTACATGTGGGTGCGCCGGAAGCAAGGGAAAACAACTGTCTCGTAAGCAGCGAAATATCGGATCAAGTCCGACTGCCGGCGACAACAATTCCACAGCCGAACGCCCTTCCTGAGCAATTCAGGAAGGGCGTTGTGCATGAGTGGTCGATTCGATGCGCCCCGACCCGGCCTCGCAACCTGCGGCGCAGACGATGATGACATAGCGACACAAGAATGCTGTGACGAGCGCAGATGTGGAATTGGGGCGTATCCTCAGCGC
>CALLZL010000574.1 GCA_937859575.1 uncultured Chloroflexota bacterium | reverse complement strand
GCATCGAACATGCCCTGCAGCGCCGGGTGCGGCAGCGGCCCGACGAAATCGAGCGCCGGCGGCCCGAATGAGCGTATCGGCGCGAAGACCTCGTCGGCCTTCTCCTGCGGCCCGGTATAACACCAGACGACGCCGCACATGTTTTTCATCCACAGCTCCTCGGGGAATGGCGCGGCGGGCGGGACGACCAGGAAGGCGAAGAAGCCGTTCAGATCATCTGGTGCGGTGGTGATGAGATCGCGGTACCAGGCCATCGCCTCGGCCGCCTTGTCGAGATGCCAGAGCATCGGTCCGCCAACCACGGTGTCGATTTCATGCAGCCGAAACTTGAATGAGGTGACGACGCCGAAGTTGCCGCCGCCGCCGCGCACCGCCCAGAAGAGATCAGCATGCCGATCGGCATTGGCGGTGACGAAGCTGCCATTGGCGAGCACCATGTCAACTTCCAGCAGATTGTCGATCGACAGGCCGCATTTGCGCGTCAGATGCCCAAGGCCGCCGCCGAGGGTCAACCCGCCGACGCCGGTGGTGCTGATGATGCCGCTCGGCGTCGCCAACCCGAAGACGTGCGTTGCATGATCGACATCGCCCCATGTCGCGCCGCCCTCGACGCGCACGGTGCGCGCTTCGGGGTCGACGCGCACACCCTTCATGCGTGAGAGGTCGATCACCAGGCCGCCATCGCAGGTGCCGAGGCCGCCGCCATTGTGGCCGCCGCCGCGCACCGCCAGCAGAATACCGTTCTCGCGCGCGAAATTGACGGCCGTCACGACATCGGCGACATCGGCGCAGCGGGCGATCAGCGCCGGGTGTTTGTCGATCATGGCGTTATAGACGGCCCGCGCCTGCTCGTAGCCGTCATCGCCCTGCGCCAGCACCTGCCCGCGCATATTGGCGGCGAACGCCTGGATCGTCGACTCATCGATATCGAGGGATGCACCGCTGGTAGAAGTGAAGTGGTGGGCGATCATAGTAGTCCTCCTGTATAGTTGTGGATGCTAGTCAATAACACTCCAGATCTCAAGTGCGCCGCCAGGCTCGGTGGCTTCCGTCCATCGCTCGAACCACGGAACCAACCACGCGCTTTGCTCATTCATCCACCTATCGAGTTCACGCTCCCACGTCGCAAGGTTGTCGACCTCGAACTCATATGCGATCGTATCGAACGGGCCGATAAGGCTGGAGTATGCCCGGATCGGGGGAGCGCCGGTGGCGATGGCCTGCTGCTTGAGTTCGCGTAACAGCTGGATCGCGGCATTCCAATGCCCCTTTTTGACGAGAAACGTCCGACGATCTGCCAACATAGTCTCCTCCTCAACGAATGAGCCGTGACGACCAACATATCTGGTAGAGTGCTCAACGCGTCACGATGACGACGCAAATATCTGATAGTCAGTCCAGGTCCATTGGGCGACAAGCGACATGACCTGTTCCCATGCCTGGACCCATTCGGGATGCGTGGCCTGGAACTCCTTGAACGCATCTGTCTCACCATTGGCGCCGAAGAAGCGATCCCGTGCTTCTACACTCTCATGGTTCGACAACATCCCGTACTTACCCTGTCGGATATTGCGATCTCCTTTGATGAGCGAGACATGTTGCCCAGGAAGAGGCTCCAGCGCGAGCAGCGAACGCAACGCCGCTTCGAATTCCATATCGGTGACACCCGGCTTCAAATCGAACTCGTGGACCCCTATTACTCGTGTCATGGGAGTTCCTTTCTCAGGTGAATCGTGCGCTGGTTACACCGAAGATCCTTCACTTCGCCTTCGGCTCCGTTCAGGATGACAGTGCGGGGCGCTGCTGGTTCGCTGCTGGATTCCCGCGTGCGCGGGAATGACACCGGAGCGACGGCACGCCATGCCGGTCATGCCACCCTGCCGATGCCCACATGTTGCCGGCAACTCCCGGGCAACGACACACAATCTCGTGCTTGTCACTCCCGCGAAAGCGGAAGTCCATACAATGCTCCCTCTGTCATCCTGAGCGCGCGCAGCGCGCGAAGGATCTGCGTTGCGCGGGCGCTGAAGATCCTTCACTTCGCCTGCAGCTCCGCTCAGGATGACAGCAGACCTCCCCAACCGACCACTTCAGGCCTCAATCACCAGGTAGTCGGTCCAGACGGTCTGATCCATAAGTGACGTGACGTGTTGCCAGGCGGCAACGAGCTCCGGATGCTCGGCATCGAATGCTTCGCTCTCCTTCGTGAAACCAGCGTCGGTGACGACCGAATCGCGCGCTTCGGTGCTCTCGATCTCGAACAGCAGGCCATACTTGCCTGCGCGTCCTCCACGGTCGCTCTTCAGCAGGCAGATCTTCCAGCCGGGGTAGAGCGGCACCTTCATCATCGTGTCCATCGCCGCCTCGAACTCCGCAGCGCTGACGCCGGGCTTCAGCTCGCACTCGTGAACACCGATGATCCGTGTCATGGAGACTCCTTTCTGATTGCATCAGGCGCTACTTCCTGCTAGAATCCACCTGCGCAAGGAGTAGCTCGATGACCGTACAACCCATCACTATTTCCCCGGCCGACGAATACTTTCGCCGCGACCAGCAGTCGCCGGAGAAGCTCGAATACTACGCCGGGATGATCTGGGATCTCTGTTGTGTAGGGTGAATTGACCTGCTGGTAGCATACGGCAGGCGCCGTTAGTCAGGCGTTAGTTTGATTGGATAGTGCGTAGTTGTACTGTCTACGCATTACACACCAGGTTCCCCCAGCGCTTGTAGTGCTACGCTCGCCCGCTGTTCGAACGCATGCGCCTCCTGCGCCTGCGCGATCGCGATCGCGCGCTGGAGTGATTCTCGCGCAGCTGCGACATCCCCCTGGCGGAGCAGCAACTCGCCACGCATGCGGTGTAATTCGGCCGCATACCACTGTTCGGCGGTCGTTTCTACAAGGGTAAGCGCTGCCCTCAGCGCCTCATGGGCGCGTGCATCGTCCCCCGCCCGCGTGTAGAGTTCTGCCAGCATCGCCAGGTGCATCGTCTGGCCAACGCGGGTATGGTTCGCTTCGCGACGTGCGATTCCCTCCCGGATCTGCGCAATGCCGCCGGCGACATCCCCGTGCATCCCGTGCGCCCACCCGGCACAGATCATGGCCAGGGAAGACCAGTAGGGGATCTGATGCTCCCGGGAGAGTATGATCGTTGCCTCGGCCGATTCACGCGCTGCCGCCACCGACCGGGCGACGACCTGCCGGTGCGCCTCGTAATAACTGGCATATGCCAGTGTGAACGGATGTCCCAACTCCCGGGCGCAACTGAGTGCTTCTGCAGCCATACGATCCGCATCAGTCGCCTCGCCGAATATCCAGAGATTTCCGGCCAGCCGAAGCAAACATACGACCCACGGATCCTGCGCGTATAGCGCCAGATGGGTATGTCGCTGCCGCGGATCGTAGGATGCGAGTGCGGCACTCAGGTGTTCATTCGACTGCCGAAGCCGCCCCTGCCACATCAGTGATATGCCAATCACATACTCAGCTTCCACGAGCAGTACCGGATCGCTGGTATCTCGTGCAAGTGCAAGAATCTGCTCACCCAGTGGGTAAGCCTGCTGCGATTCGGCGCGCACAATATGGTTGAGCGCCAGCCCGCGCAGGATCGGCGGGCTCGGTGGCTGCGCGAGCTCTTCAGACAGCCTGCGCGCCCTGCCGTACGCATCGATGACCTCCGGATGGCTGTAGCCATGCAACGCTACAAGCGAGGCGCCAAGCTCGGTCTGCAATGTCAGCTCGCGCTCGTCACGCATACGGCCGGCGGGAAGCACGCTGAGCAGTGTAAGGGCGCGACGCAGCAGTTGGATCGCCTCGCCGTGGGCGAAGATCCGTTGCGTCGCACGTGCGGCACGTTCATACCAACCGATCGCCGGCTGCGGTGCGCCGGCCTGTTCGTAGTGCGCGGCAAGCTGCGCACTCACCGGATCCAGGTCCTCGGCATTGAGCGCTTCGATGGCGCGCGCGATCCGACCATGCAGCGCACGCCGCTGGATCGGGCTCAACTCACGGTAAGCGACATCGCGCAGCCTGTCGTGGCTGAAGTCGTAGGTGTTGGCCCCATGCTCACGAACAATTCTGCGCTGCCATAGTTCATCGAGCGCCGATACGAGCGCATCCACCGAGCGCCCAACCACATGGGCCAGCAGCCCGACCGTGAACGACCGCCCGATCGTCGCTGCCACGCCAACCAGCCGGCCGGCATCGGGCGAGAGCTGGCTGAGCCGCCCGGCGATCACGCCATATACCACCGGCGGCAGTGGTATATCGCCGGTCGCGGCACTATCAGGCGTGCCGACGGCGCGGCTGAGGCTGGCATGCGCCATCTCAGTAATGAACAGCGGGTTGCCCTCGGTCTCGCGGAACAGGCGCATCGCATCGCCGGTATCGAGCTCGCGCCCCGCGATGCTCGCCGCCAGGTGTGCCGTCTCGGCGGCATCGAGCGGGGTGAGTTCAATCTCGCTCAGCTGGCCGGTGCGGCGCAACCCCTGCAGCAATGCCGGCAGCGCCGGGTTGTCGCTGCGTTCCTCGATGCGCAGTGTGCCGATGATCAGCAGCGGCGCGTTCGGTGCACAGCGCAGCACGAAGTGGAGCCATTCGAGGGTCTCGGCATCACACCACTGCAGATCGTCGAACTGTAGTGCGAGCGGGGCACCACCGGCGAGCAGGCCACGTGCAAGTGCCGTGAAGAAGCGCTGCCGCTGCCAGCGTTCAGTGAGTGGCCCTGGCGCCGCCAGATCCGGCCGCTCGACAAGCAACTCGGGGAGCAGGCGCGCGATCTCACTGAGCCACGGATCGTTGAGTATCGGCAGATACCCCATGACATGCTCACTGCGCAGCCACTCGGCAGCCGCAGCATACGGCAGCCGCCCTTCGGCCTGGTAGGCACGGGCGCGCGCCGTCGCGATTCCCTGCTGTGCCGCCCAGCCGAGCAACTCATCGGCGAGGCGCGTCTTGCCGATCCCGGCCTCGCCGGCGATCAGCACGAAGTGGGCATGCCCGCCCGATGCCTGCTGCCATGCAATCCGCAACCGCTGCCATTCGGTACGCCGGCCGATCAACGGTGCCGCAATATGTTGCATGCGCTCGCCGGGGGCATGCTTCCCATCCGACATGCGCAGCCGCTCGTAGGCGGCGCGTACCGGCTCCGACGGTTCGATTCCCAGCTCAGCTTCGAGCAGTGCCGCACACTCGTGATACACTCGCAGCGCGCCGGCGCGGTCGGCGCTGAGGGCGTGCAGCCGCATCAGGGCGACGTACGTCTCCTCGCAGAGGGGATCGAGGCGTCGCAGCCGTTCGGCCGCCGCAAGTGCCGCAGGGTAATCACGCACCGCCTCGTGCAGCGCCGCAAGCTGGTTTAGCGCCACAAAACACCGCCGCCGCAGCTGCTCGCGCACCAATAGTGCCCATTCGTCATAGCAGCCCGGCAGCAGGTCGCCCGTATAGCAGCGCACCGCTGCCGCCAGTGCAGCACGCGCCGCGCCATCGTCGCCCCGCTGCAGAGCCGCCTCCGCCTGTGCGAGCGCCTCATCATAATTCGTTACGTCAAGTTCTATCTCACCTTCCCACCAGACGGCACTCGCGTCGCTTTGCAGGCAGGGCCCGCCATCCGGCAGGGCGCGGCGCAGTTGAAAGAGGAGCTGGCGCAGGTTATTACGCGCCTGCGCCTCGGCGGCATCCGGCCAGAGGGTGAAGGCGAGGTGCTGGCGCGACTGCGGCACCGTGCGGTGCAGCAGCAGGTACGCCAGCAACGACTGGAGCCGCGGCTGGTTGAGGTGTGTGATCGGCACGCCGCCGTATGTTGCCTGAAAATTGCCGAGCAGGCGGATCTGTAGCTGACTCATGGGTGTTTCCTACTGCGGAATACCGAGTGCGTCGCGGATCTCGTGCGCAACGAGGGTGGCGAGATCTTCCTCGGGCGGAACATTGCTCAGACGGTTCTTTGTGATCGCGCAGGCGAAGCGATACTCGGGATCGGCAAAGCCAAGCGAGCCACCGGCACCCGGATGCCCGAACGCAGAGATCCGGCTTCCTATCGCCGATTCCGGCTCACCAAGCCAGTAGCCGAGCGCCTTGCGCACCGCATACTCAATCACCAGGTCGTGCGCGTCGGTCTGCAGCTCGGTAGCGGCGCGCACCCGTTCCGGCGGCAGGAGTCGCACACCGCCGGGAGCTGCGCCTGCGAGCGCCGCGTAGTGCAGTGCGATGGCGCGGGCATTGGTAATCACGCCGGAGGCGGGCAGGCAGGCGCGCCGCACATCGGCACGGTTCATCACATCGGCAAACGGCTGAATGGATCCCGGGATGGCGCGGGCAAGCAGATGGCCGGGCGGCGGCTCAGGCCAGGGATGCCCTTCACCCGACTCAAGGGTGGCGACACGCGGTTCGGCAGTGTCGTCAATGCCATAGTAGAGCGTGTCGATCCCCAGTGTTGCGCAGATCTCATCGCGCACATAGGCGGCGATCGAGCGGCCATCAACGCGCCGCAACACCTCGCCGAGGATCCACCCCATCGTCACGCCATGATACCCGGTCGCCGTTCCCGGCTCCCAGAGCGGCTGCGCCTCGGCCAGCGCCCGGCACTGGTATTCCCAGTCGCACATCGATTCCGGTGTCGTCTGCTCGGGCATCTGCGGCACGCCGGCGGTATGCGCCAGCACATGCCGCACGGTGATCCGCTGCTTACCATTCGCGCCGAACTCCGGCCAGACTGCGGCGATCGGCGTGTCGTAGCCGATCTGCCCGCGCTCGACAAGCTGATGAATGGCGGTCGCCGTCACCCCTTTGCTCATCGAGAAGACGCAGAAGAGGGTCTCGCCATCGACCATGCGCCCGCTCGCCGGATCGGCGACACCGGCCCATGCATCGACGATCAGTTCGCCCTGGTAGTAGGCCGCTACCTGCGCACCGCGCTCGGCGTCGCATGCGACCCGGCGGTCGAGCAGGTGTTGAACGCGAGAGTGTACTTCGTTCATGGTTTCCTCTCCTGTAGGGCTTCGTCACCGTCCGGAATACCGCGCGTACGTAGGTGCCCTGCGTCGCTCCGGCGCACAGGCGAAGCGGTGCAGCACCGCGTATCGAAGGTCACGTGTGCGGCTTGCACGCGATCTTGCGAACATGGCCTGCGGCCCGGTTCTCAAGCTATACCAATCAAGCACATAGGTTCGATATCGTTCTGCTTCGCTTGCGAGATGCGCATGCACCTGCTATGATCCCATCAGTGTCTCCAACCCGGTGAGGGCCCATATGTCGCAACAGCAGCTACAACATTGCTCAGCGGCGGAGTACCTTGCATTTGAGCGGAGCCATCCTGAACGGCACGCCTTCATCGACGGGCGAATCGTGCTACAAGCAGGAGGCTCGCGTACGCATGCGCTGATCTCCGCCAATACCGTCAGTACACTGCACCGGCAGTTGAGCGATCGGGAATGCAGCGTCTATGGCAGCGACATGCGCATTGCCATCCCGCAGCGTAATCAGTACCTCTACCCGGACGTGAGCGTCGCCTGCGAACCGGCGCGCTTCACCGATGACTACGAAGATTCGCTCACGACACCAACGATGATCATCGAAGTGCTCTCACCATCGACCGAGCGCTACGATCGCGGCAAGAAGTTTCAGGCATATCAAGCGATCGAAACCTTTCAGGAATACCTTTTGATTGCTCAGGATGCGCTGCTGGTCGAGCATTTCGTGCGCCACGCCGATAACCTCTGGTCATTCGACGCACATTCTGATCATTCCGCCGTCATCACGCTGCGTTCGATCGGGTGCGCGCTCGCGCTCGCCGATGTGTACGCAAAGGTGGCGTTCGCTGAAGCGGACGACGACACGGCACCGGAGTAGCCGGGGCATGCCGCGACTGGTTTCCCGCCTACGCGGGAATGACAGCCGATCAATCAGCAGCGCATGCGGTGGCGCAACGTCACCCATGCCGGTGTCAATCAGCAGACGATAGGTGCCGGTATCGACGAAGAGGATATTGCGATTCCAGTCATCGCCGTCTCGGATAGTGATACAGTAACCGCGCCGCTCTGCCTTCTGAAATGGTGTTCATTGGAGATCTCCATACGCAACACACACTCCTCTGCGGTGTACAACAAATCTGCAATCTGCAATCCCCTATACTTCCACCCACCCACCGCGCCGCTGCGACTCGAACGCCGCGTCGATCACCCGTTGCGCCTGCCAGCCGTCGTACAGGCTCGGCGATGATTTGCGGCCGGCGAGGATGTCGTCGATGAACAGCCGCGCGCCGACCGGCTGGTGATAATAGAGCTTGTCGAACTGGCTGACGAGCGACTGGTTGCGATCGGCGTCGCCCCACAGGTCATCCGCGATCGCCGCCGCATCATGCTGCGATCCGTCGGCCCGCACGCACTGCAGCGTCGCCGTGCTGTCGGAGTAGAGCTGCAGGTCGATCGACCCGCCGGCGGTGGACTTGACCACCACCGCCGCGTTGCCAGCCCGCTCCTGGGTTTCGAGTGTTTCCGGATGGGAGTGCGCCAGGCGCTTGACCATGGCCTTCCCGGTGGCCGGGAAGTAGCAGACCTTGCGCGGGTGGATGTCCAGCACGTCCTTGGAGACGATGGAGATAGATCGGAAGAGCACACGTCTGAACTCCAGTCACTAGCTTATCTC
>CALLZL010000573.1 GCA_937859575.1 uncultured Chloroflexota bacterium | reverse complement strand
AACTTCCCGGGCACCTGAGCCGGGCGGCGCAGAACGGGATATCGGAAACTGAACTGGCTGAGGTGATAATTCACCTGGCGTTCTACGCCGGGTGGCCACGAGCGATGTCTGCGGTCAGGGTCGCAAGGGAGGTGTTCGAAAGGCAGGTGTACATTCAGGCGAAAAACAGAAGCTGAATTGCGGAAACCACGAGCAGTATTTCCACAAAGCATCGAAATGTCGCCTTAGGCAGTCGCTCAATAACCTGCTTCCCCGTCCAGGAGCCAAGAATCATAGCACTGCCGAGAAACAACCCGTACTGCAACTCCTGGGCTCCGATAAGCGCATATCGTTGATACACGACAATCTTGGTGAGGTGCATCGCCGATGCGGTAACAGCCTCGCTCGCTACATAGGCGACGGCTGGTATATTGAGGCCGAGGAAGAGTGCAGCGCCGAGCGGCCCCGCGCTCCCAGCAACTCCCGAAAGGAACCCCGTCGCTGCCCCGCCTGCCACGAACCCGGCTTCACTGGTTATGAACGTGGTCTGGCCGAAACGCCGGAGCGCAACGATACACAACAGCAAGACACCAATACCTCTGGTAAGGTAATCAGCGGGCAGTCCGGTGAAAAGCAGGCTCCCGACCACTGAGAGGGGCAGGGCGCCAAGCAGGAAATAGCCGACCGGCTTCCAGGAGATTTCCGTCCGCCCAAACCAGACCCGCGACAGGTTGCCGAGCAGTTGCATAATGGTCAGCACCGGTATAGCGGCTTTGACACCAAGCGTATTGGTCAGAATTGGCAACAGCAGAAGCGCTCCGCCAAACCCCGCTGCTCCCGAAATAGTTGCGGCGATCCAGCTTACGAAAAAGAGCAATGCCAGTAGTTCCACACCTGCACCTGCTTCATGAGTGCCGTAATCAGCGCTCCCCCTATCATTGGCGAAACCACACGCACCTTAAGAAAGAATACTCTCCCAATATGCTACTGCTCGAACCGCCAGAGCGTCGCACCATTCGGCTCGGCGATGGCGTTGCCGATCACGGTGTGGAACGTAAAGCGGTAGAGATGCCAGGGCGACGGGCCGGCGCTTGGGGCGGCATACGGGGCCGTGATCGCGTCGCCCTCGACCTGCACCGGCCAGCCGCCCTCGCGAAAGCGCGCAGCCGCCTGCTCCAGGGTTGGCTCATCGCTGACCCGGGCTGCTTCACCTTCGAAGACGAGGTCGATGGTCGCCAGCCTGGTGGCGATCGTACAGGCCGGATTCGCAGCCAGATTGCGCGACTTGCGCGTCCCAGGCCCACTCGTGAAATAGATGTCGCCGTCGAGCCAGACGGCGCCGATGCCGGCAGCGTGCGGGCGGCCCTCCGGCCGCACCGTTCCGAGGATGGTTGTGGGAAGAAAGATCAGGCCGGCGAGGAGATTATACGGCCGGCTCCATGGCAGCAGGGCGTGGCCATAACCATCGAGATTCTTGGTCTCAATCGGCGCTCGTTCGGCCATCGGTAGACCTCCTTTTGATATGACCACGTTTGTTGGTTCTTACTGCTTGCGTTCCATGGGATTCACTCGGGAAGTCTGCTGCCCGAGCTCTTCGGCAAGGCCGATGAGAATTCCTTCGGGACCGCGGATGTAGCAGAGCCGGTAGATGTTTTCGTAATTGACGACGTCATCGACCACTGTTGCACCAAGCTTACTGAGCCGGGCGAGGGTGTCGTCGAGATCCTCAACGGCAAACATGACACGCAGGTAACCGAGCGCATTCACTGGGGCTGTGCGGTGATCAGACGCGATAGCAGGCGCGTCGAAGCGCGAGAGCTCGATGCGGCTGTGGCCGTCGGGGGTTTGCAGCATGGCGATCTCGCTGCGCTGGCCGCGTAATCCGGTGACGCGACCGGCCCATTCGCCTTCGATCGGCATGCGCCCTTCGAGGGTAAGGCCGAGTGTGATGAAGAACGCAATGGCGGCATCGATGTCTTCCACCACGATACCGACATTATCCATACGCTTGACCGTCATGATGTCTCCTCGGCGTACTGGCGAGCAATGATTTCGCGCAGAACAGCGAGATCAACGTCGTCCAGTTTGTTGATATACAGACACGCGACCGATTTCTTGTGTTTGCCGAGCCTGGCATAGAGCGATTCCGCACCCTCGAACTCATTGCCGACATAGAAGGTCAGATTGGCCTTGCGCGGCGAAAACCCCGCCGCCGGCATATCACCCTCACGCCCGCTTTCGTAGACATAGTGGATCGACCCGAATCCGATGATCGACGGCCCCCACATCACCGGCTGCAGACCAGTGACCTCTTTGTAGATCGCGAGCGCAACCAGTGCATCGCCACGACGGCGAGGGTTTTCGATTGCTGCGATGAAGTCATCGACGGATGCCGAGGTTGGTTTGGTCTTGTTTTCAGTCATGTCAATCTCCGTAGCCGATCACGAATTCGTACACTCCTCGTTGCGTCACTCGTAAAACTCCGGCGCTTTTTTGAGTGTCTCCCACTGCTCTGCGTCATGACCGAAAATCACCAGCCCGATCTGCTCGCGTTCGACCAGATCAAGCAGTTTGATCGTACTGGCGCGACCCGCTTCGCCATTCGGGTTGCTCCCGTCGCCCTGTGCATCGCGGGTGAAGCCCTCGGCGAAGGGAACCGCGTCAACTGTGAACAGAACCGCGCCCGTTTTGGGCAGCCGCACCAGCACCGATTGATGCCCCGGCACATGTCCACTCGTCTCAATCAGTTCCAGCCCCGGCAGCAGTTCTGTGTCGCCATCCACGAGCCGAATGCGCTCTGCCGGCTGATCCCACTCGGAGCGAACGGCAGCGAAACGTGGGTTATTCGCCGCATCCAGATGATGCGCACGCTGCACGACATACTGCGCCTTTGTGAATGCGGCGTGCCTGCCGGCGTGGTCGATATCATAGTGCGTCGAAATAACGGTATCAATATCCTCTGGCTGTATGCCGATGCTCGCCAGCTGTGCGATCACATCCTGCCCATTCTTGAAATCCGATTCGTCTTCCGGAATAACCTCCGGTAGACCGGTGTCGATCAGGATGTTCCTGCCGTCATCCGTTTGCACCAGATAGCACACAATCGGAATCTGGTATTCCGGCATGGACCCGACCTGCATCAGATAGAGACGCTTCACGGCATCGTGGCTCATACTTACTTCCTTCTCGGCTCATAGCGCATCGCCACCGCCCCTGAGCCGAACTCTCTCCGGTCGACGAGCTTCAGGTCGATCCACTTCGATAATCCCGCAAACAACGTCGGCCCGTGGCCGGCCAGCCTGGGATGGACCACGAACTCATATTCATCGATCAACCCCAGCTCCGCCAATGCCAGCGGCAGCGTCACGCCGCCTGTGAACAGCCTTTTGCCCGGCGCCTGCTTGAGTTGCTGAACGGCCTGCCCCAGATCCCCGCGGATGAGCTCCGCATTCCAATCGACCTGGTTCAGCGTGCTCGACACGACATACTTCTTTGCGGGGCCGACCGTGGGGGCGAATGGTCCCGTCCACCCAGCCCCGGCCACCGCCCGGGTCAATAACCGCCACGCTTCCTGCATCATTTCATACGTCACCCGGCCAAAGAGGAGGGCATCGGCCTGGGCGAGGTTTTCGGCCCAGTACCGATGCAACTCTTCGTCCGTGATCCCTGCGCGATGATCGCAGCATCCGTCCAGTGTGATATTGATTGCATACCGAAGTGGTCGCATGACATGCTCCTGAAACGGCCGAACACGACTACGCTTCGTTATAGGCTCGCTCGAGCTCCGCCACGTCGAGCTTCACCATCGTCATCATAGCTTCCATCACCGCCTTCACCTTCCTGGGGTCGCTATCCTGGGTCAGTTCGGTGAATCGTCTCGGGACAATTTGCCAGGAGAGACCGAAGGGGTCTTTGATCCAACCGCATGCCGTTGGCGTCGCTCCCGCCTTCACGAGTTTGTCCCAGTATTCATCCACTTCATCCTGATCCGCGCAGTCTACGTAGAGCGAGAACCCCTCAGAGAAGCTGAAGTACGAACCTCCGTTGTAGGCCATGAAGCGTTGACCACCAACGACGAACTCGGCGGAGCTGATGGGGCCGTCGTTGCCCGTGCGGGCGACATTGCGTATTTCGGAGTTCGGAAACGTTGCGGTGTAGAACTCGATCGCTGCTTCGAGCTGGTCGTTGAACATGAGGAACGGTGTCACTTTGTTCATGGAAGTGTCTCCTTGGTGAGGGCGAAGTTCTTCTCCGCCTGACTAACTCGCCTGTGTCTCGTTACGTAGTATAGCACATATGTTCGTTGGCACAAGAAGGCAGAACAGCAGCTTTGCCCATCTCTGAACTCGGTCAGCAGAACTGGAACAAAGGCCCTTGACAGATCATTTTTCATGTAATATCGTATGTTACATGATACAAGACAGCAAACTCTCAGGTGTCCTCCACGTCCTCCTCCATCTGGCCGAGGCCGATGGTCCTGTGACATCAGACACGATGGCCAAGATGATGCACACCAACCCGGTTGTTATCCGGAGAATTCTGGCGGGCCTCCGAAAGCAAGGCTTTGTCACATCCGAAAAAGGGCACGGTGGTGGGTGGCAGCTTTCTTGCAATTTACACATGGTGACACTGCACGACATCTACATGGCTCTGGAGTCACCCACATTGCTTGCAATAGGAAATCGAACCGAGGTTTCCAATTGCCTGGTTGAACAGGCAGTCAATGCGGTGATGAGTCAGGCATTCCACGATGCCGAAGCATTGCTGCTGGCACGTTTCGGCGAAGTGACGTTAGCCGCGCTGAGCGAGCAATTGCAGCATCATCGCCGGGATCACACAGCCGGCCCCGGGCACGATGAAGCGCGTAGGGGTTGTGGCGTACACAGTATTGATACAAACATGGGCGGCTCTCCACAACGAGCGACGACCAAGCCACAGAGGAGGGCATGACATGTACGATGTGATCATTGTCGGGGGGAGCTACGCCGGTATGGCTGCTGCACTGCAGTTGGCGCGGGCGCGGCGTACTGTGTGCGTGATTGACGCTGGTCAGCGCCGTAACCGTTTTGCCAGCGCCTCGCATGGGCTTCTGGGGCAGGATGGTGCAGCACCTTCAGAAATAGCCGGTAATGCCAAAGCGCAACTGCTTCGGTACCCCACGGTAACGTGGCACGATGGCACGGCGATACGCGCCGAAAAAGACGAAGACTCTTTCACTGTTCATATGGAACAGGAAGAAGCTATTGTCGCCAGGCGACTGGTGCTGGCAACCGGTGTCACCGACGAACTGCCAGCGATACCAGGCCTGTCTGAGCGGTGGGGCCAATCGGTCTTTCACTGCCCATATTGCCATGGGTACGAGCTTGATCGTGGTCCGCTCGGCGTGCTGGCGACAGGCGATGCATCGCTGCACCAGGCGCTGCTCATTCCCGAATGGGGGCCAACAACCTTCTTCACCAATGGCGTTTTCACGCCAACGGACGACCAGCGAAAACAACTGTACGCACGGGGTGTGACACTCGAACAAGAACGTGTTATGGCGATCACCGGGGAGCGTGCGACAGTACAGCTTCAAGATGGGCGGAGTGTTGCACTCGCCGGCTTGTTTCTCGCCTCCAAAATCTGTGCTGCAAGCCCACTTGCAGCACAGCTTGGATGTGCATTCGCAGACAGCCCGCTTGGACCGTATATTCAAACGGACGAAGCCCAGGAAACCTCGGTGACTGGCGTCTTTGCCTGTGGCGACGCTGCCAGAGCAGCCGGGAATGTGACCTTTGCGATCGCAGGTGGCGCGATGGCAGGCATATCGGCGCACCGCTCGCTTATCTTTGGCAAAGGTGTGCAGCACGGGCTGCACACACAGGCGACTCACGGGCACCGTGCTGGACATCACCACGTCTTCAGAGGCATCGAACAGTGGTTGAAAGCGCTGGAGAATCCTGAGCGCGACAAGAGCCAGCATCCAGAGGAGGTTATCGCGAACCTGGGATTGCAGCCCGACGATGTCGTCGCCGATATCGGAGCCGGCACCGGCTACTTTGCGATACGCATCGCCGAAGCCCACCCACAGGTCAGGGTCGTTGCAGCCGATGCTCAACCGGAGATGATCGACTATCTGACATCCCAATCAAAGGAGCGCAACCTCGCCAACCTGGAACCGATCACGATCGATCCGGTCAGACCGGAGCTGCCTGTTCAGGCGAATCTGGCATTGCTGGTGAACACGCTTCACCATATCGACGATCGGGTCGCGTATCTCACACATTTGAACAAGAGTATGGCGCCAGGCGCACGGATCGCCGTCATCGACTACACGATCGAGGCCCCCGAAGGACCACCCGCCGATCACCGCATTTCGGCAGAAGTAGTTTGTAACGAACTCAAGCAGGCGGGATATGTGCTGGATCTGGAATTAACATTCCTCCCCAACCAATACTTCCTGATCTTCAAACGAGCGTAGTGGAAGGTGCTATGCATGCGTAAGCCGGGGCTGCCCTGCGTGAGCGGCTCCCCGGCATTCCCCATCGACAGAAGTAGGTCGCGACCAGGCTTCTGATCACCAACGTGTGCACCTGCGCCGATCGAACGACGATGAGGCTCCACCGGTTGCATAACCGGCAGGACGAGTTCACCTGAGCGGCAGGAGTTGTGTGCCGATGTTCAACAGCTCCTGCCGAGTTCTTCGGGCGCGACTTCAATCAGTTCAACGCAAGCGTGAGCGCTTGCTCGGTAGTCATCGCCGTGCCTTTCGACCATGCCATTTCATATGCCACATCCCCGAGTTGAGCGCGCAGCCTGGGAAGAGCAGCTACTTGATCTTTCTGCTCTATATACTCAAGCGGCGCTCCAATGCGAATGCGCAAGGTTTCGGCTGCTGCCCAGAGTTGAACCGCTCGCTCGTAGCGCGCTTCTCTTTCATTGACCTGGGCGAGCTGTTCAAATGAGTAGGCATATCCTCGTCGCAAACCCAAATGGTGGCGAATGCGCAGTGCGTCGCAAAGTAATTCTCGCGCCCTCGTATATTCTCCCAGCGCTTGAGCGACGCATCCCAGGTTGTGCATGGCGAGGGCGACACCGCGCCGGTAGCCGAGCGATTGGTAGATCTCCCGGCATTCCTCTAGTGCCTGTCGGCTTGCAGCGTATTCGTGGAGCTCCGATAAGTCTGCGCCAAGAAGGTTGAGGGCCGTTGCCAGCTCAAACGGGCGCTCGAGCTCGCGCCAGAGCGCGACGCTCGAAAGTTCATGCTGAATTGCGGTTGCACTTTCACCTGTTGTATAGACAATATGTATCGCCAGTAACTGCTTACCTTTCGCCATCCCAGTCATATAGGAGATCTGCTCGGCCATCCAGAGCGCTTCTTTCACCTGCGCTTGCAGATCCGCGAGTTGGCCGGCGTAGCGCGCCAGGTCGCAATAGGTCAACCGAGCGTCGATCTCTCCGCGCCGATCGCCAAGCTGCTGAAAGAGCTGCTGCGCTTGCCGGGCGCACTGCAACCCATAGTCAAAATCGGAGATTGCCGAAGACAGCTCGGCCGCCGCCAGCAGGGCGCGCCCCCGCTGGAGCGAAACCGACGTCTGGGCACCCTCCAATGCGCGCTGGATCCAGCGCCGCCCTTCCTGGAAAAAGCCGCCCAGCTCCCAGAAATTCAATTCCGTGCCCAATTGCGCCACCAGGGCCAGTGCCTGCTCGCGATCGTGAGCGAGCAACCATTCGAATGCTTGCCGCAGATTATCGTGGTCGTCCTGGACGATTCGCAGCCGCTGAAGTAGTGGCCAACCAGACGGGTTCTCTGCCGTTCGGGCCACAAGCTGCGTGTAGTAGCGCGCATGTCGCTCCAGTGCATCGGCCTCCTGCTCGCTGCCGCGCAACTGCGCCTGCAAAAACTGGCGGATGGTCTCGTGCATGCCGTAGCGCCGCCGCTCGGCATCCGCCCCAAACACCACCAGCGAGTGGTCGACCAGCTCGGCCAGCACGTCGGCGCATGGCTCGCCCAGCGCGCTGACCACCTCGGCGGCTTCCAGAGTCCACCCACCGGTAAACACCGCCAATCGGCGCAAGACCGAGCGTTCCTCGGCGTTCAGGAGGTCATACGACCAGTCAATCAGCGTGCGCAACGTCTGCTGGCGCGGCATGATTTCGCCCGCCCGCCGATTCTGCCAGGCAAAGCGTTGATGGAGCCGCTCGGCAATCGCGTCGACCGGCAGCGCGCGGGCTTGTGCGGCGGCGATTTCGATCGCCAGCGGAATGCCGTCGAGCTGCCGGCAGATCCGGGCGACCGCCAGAACATTCGCGTCGGTCAGCGTGAATTGCAGCAGCGATTGCGCCGCACGATTGCTGAAGAGCTGAACCGAGTCATAGCTCAGTAAATCCGCAACCGTGAGTTGTTCCGCGATGCCGATCGCTGGTATGGCAAACGGTTCCAGCCGGACCAGGTGCTCTTCGGGGAGGCGAAGCGGGATGCGACTGGTCGCAAGCACCGTCACCTCGCCCGCCTCCCGGCACAGCATTTCAACCAGGCCCGCGCACGCTTTCGCCAGATGGTCGCAATTATCCAGTATCAGCAGCATGGTCTTGTCGCGCAGGTACTCCACAATCGCGTCGGCGGACGAGCGACCACTCGTCGGCAGGCGCAGCGCTGCCGCGACTGCATCATCTAC
>CALLZL010000572.1 GCA_937859575.1 uncultured Chloroflexota bacterium | reverse complement strand
CCAGATCGCCCTCCTGACCCCAGGCGTCTAGCGGGCCAGGCTTGATCTCAACATCGGTGATACCAAGATTGTTGCGCCACTGCTCGGCCATGATCTCGGCCATGCGGATGTAGTTCGGCGACTGACCGGCAGTCGAGATCCGGATCTTCGGCAGATTCGCGGCTGAGCCATACTTCGATGCCGCCAGTTCCTGTTTGGCCAGTTCGACATCATAGCCGAAATCGGGCCAGTTCCCGGCCTTATAGCATTGCAGCTCAGGCGTCAGGATGGTGCTCATCAAACGCCCATTGCGTGCACCCTCCCAGGCGGCGATATTGGCGGTCTCCCAATCGACGGCATGGGTCAGCGCACGGCGAACATTAATGTCGTCCATCGGTTCGATGCTGATCCAGAGCGGGAAGTAGATGTTGGTTGCATACGGGATCTGGTAGAACACGTCGGGCGTTTCGGCGCGGATCGGCTCGCGGATGTTGGTCAGCCAGAGCGCGATATCGACCTCGTTGTTCTGCCATTGCACGAACGAGACATTCTCATCGGCGGCGTCTTGCGGCAGGATGCGAGTGATGGTCGGCTTCTTGTCGCCCCACCAGTTCGGATTCTGCACGATCTCGAACTGCTTGGTGTCGAGATCCCAGATCTTCACCATGAACGGGCCATTGACGCGTGCCGTTCCGTCGGATGCGTAGGTCGGCCCCTTCTCGACATCCTCCATCTTGGCGAAGCCGGTATCGAAGAGGGCCAGCCGGTTGGCAAAGATCGGATCCGGCCCGGTGAGCTGGAATTCGATCGTCTTGTCGTCAACCACGACAACCCCGGTCAGTTCGGTACCGGTTCCTTCGATGATCTCTTTGGCACCCTTGATGACATCAAAACCCGAGAACGCCGCCAGATAGCACCCTTCGCAACGCGTCGGATCGAGGCCATACGTCCAGTAATCCTTGGCTTCCTGGGCTGTGACCGGCGAACCATCCGACCAGACGGCGCGCGGATCGATCGAGACGGTATAGACGGTACCGTCGTCATTCACTTCATACCCGGTTGCAAGCCACGGCTGCAAATTGCCGTTGCTATCGCGCAGGAAGAGCGGCATCCACAGGTGCGAGATGATGAAGCGCCCGAAGCCGCCTTCGGAAGCCGGATCGAGTCGGCTGAAGTTACGCGTGACATAGCGGAGCGTCTGGTCGGCAGCCAGCTCTTCCTCGACAGGTACCGCCGGTGCCGGAGTCGGCGTCACGACAACCGGGCGTTCGACAACCTGTTCAACGACAACCGTCTGCTGCACGACAACCGTCTGCACAACCGGTTCGGCGGGTGGTGCCGTGGTGGGTGTTCCGCCACAGGCGGCAATGATTGAGGTTACTAACCCAAAGAGGGCCAGCAACGCCATCTGACGAATACGCACTGACATGGTTTCCTCCTACGATACGCTGGTTCGAACCATCTGGCCTGCATCAACATGTGTCTTCCACTACATACTCCCTCCCTCCTCATGCATGCACGACATACCATCGACGTATGCAGGTGTCGCACGACAGCATTGCCTCGATGCGACGTACCTTCAAGAAAGCTACGGATGCTCGATTGGTATACCTCGACCCACTATTCGCGAAACCGGATGGCATACAGATCGGCATCCTTCATAACGAAGCGCAGCCGGATCGATCGCCCGGCCAGGGCACCGATCTCAGCACCACTGTGCCAGCTCACGACATGCGCGATCTCGTCGCCATAGATCTCACTGCTCTGGTCGAGGGTATACCCCGCAATCGGCCGGCCAGCGGCCTCTTGCACCTCGACACGCACACTGCCGACGGCCGAGGTCGCATAGTTGATCGTCAGCTGGTTGCCGGCAAAGTTCAGCGGATGAGTTGTCAGTTCGCCGCCGGCATAGCCTGCATTGGCCGAGACGAAACCGTCGGTACGCAGCGTGACACGGCGGATGTGGGCTGTCGGATGGCGGTAATGTTCCACAACATACAGCGAGAGTTCGGCCGGGCCGGTTTCGACAATGCCCGGGCCGACATACATATTGCGTTCGGTCCAGTTATCCGGGTCGGGGCCGGGGCGCAGAAATGCTTCCATAAAGCGTCGATCCCAGTGCAGCCCATCGCGGCTCGCCATGAATACTGCATCGGAAAGGCCGTCGAACCAGTCGGCACGCACCTTGCGTTCGGGAACGAAGCGCTTGGGGAAGGCGAGCAGGATGTGTGGTGCCCGGAAGTAGGGCGTGGTCGAGTTCTCGTACAGGTGCTCAAACGGCGTTTCGCCGGCATCGATGAACTCCAGTTCCGACCAGTTGGCGAAATCATCTGAGAGGCTACGCCGGATCCAGCGTATTCGCGGCGGTACCCAACCACGAGCATAGAGCTCATAGCGCCCGGTGTGGCTGTTCCAGTAAGCCAGGTTTTGCGAATCGAACCAGGGGCGACCGTCATCCGGTGCCACCAGCAGCGGGTCGATCACCATGTGCCAGCGCAGGCCATCCGGCGAAGCGAAGCCACGCAGCGTCGCCCGGCCATCGATCTTTGGCCCAATACCGATCGCCTTATAGCGTGCATCAGCAGCCGCTGCCGGGTTCTCGTCGATAAAGACGCTCACCCCCTGGGCATGCGAGCCTTCGAGCAGAATGTTGTTCTCACGCGATCCCTGATACTCCACCAACCCCAGGTTGGGGCGCTCCCAGTTGATGCCATCGGTGCTCTCGGCATATGCCAGGCGCTGATCGGCATCGCCGCCGGCGCGATACCACATGCGAAAGCGCTCGCCATCGCGGCGCACATTCGGTGCGAAGCTGACCGGCCCTTCCCAGGGGCGATCAAAGGTCAATACCGTCTCGCGCAGCACCGGGCTATGCAGGCGCAGGCTCACACCCTGCATGGTGTCGATCAGATAGTCGTCGACCAGCGGTTCGAGCCGCGAGCCGATGGTGCGTATTATGCTCATCGCTCCACAAACTCCCAATCATCAACCAGCTGACGCAGATACCAGCGTACCAGATGCTCGACCGAACTCTCGTGTGTTGAGTACGGGCCGGGCCGATAGCTGTATGAAGCAACGCCTCGCTGATTATTCTCACAGATCGTCTTATCTTCCTCAGCCGTCAGACGCCAGAGCCAGCTGACCCGCTCCGGGTCGTAGTCGATCCCTTCGATAGCATCTGCACGCACCATCCAGCTCAACTCAAGCTCGGTCTCCGTCGGGCTCAACGGCGTAAAACGCGCAAGCATGGCATGGTCGCTACAGGCCAGTAACCAGATCAGCGGATAGAGCTGGGTAGCCGTCACTGCGCCGTCGTACGCAGACAAACACCCGAGCAGGGGCGCCACCGGCATACCATCCTCACTCTGTGTCTGGTAGCCGCGCCGGATGGGTGTGCGCTGAATCTGATGGACAGTCTCATCGGTGATGGCGATATTCCCGGTACGCCATCCGGCATGCCGTGCCTGAGCCTCCCATTCGGCGACAAACGCCGCCTGCTCACGGGCTGCACGCGGCGAGTCGACGGCGCGTCCATACGACATGACCGTGCAGAATTCAGGGTGCGTATGGCCACAGTGGTAGCATTCGAAAAAGTTCTCGGCTACCAGTTTCCAGTTGGCCTGTATCACATGCCGCACATGGTGAGCCGGCTTCGTGTGCGCCAGCTGATACGGTGCGAAGAATGCCGTCAGATCATGGGCAATTGCCGCAAAGTCGGCCGGGTTCTCGCTGGCATTGATGAAGATCAGCCCCTCAACAACCCGCACATGGCAGCGCCTCAGGCCGAACTGTGCCGTGTCGAAATCTGCGGGCATATGACGTGCCTGGATGAGCGCCCCGTCGATGGCATACACCCATGCGTGATACGGGCAGACCAACCGCTTCAGCTGACCGCTCGGCTCCAGGCAGATCCGTGAGCCGCGATGCCGGCAGACATTGAACAAGGCATGCACGTCGTCATCCTGACCACGCACAATCACGATCGACTCATTCCCGATCGTATAGAGGAAATAATCACCCGGCTGTGGGATCCGGCTGACATGACCAACATACAACCAGTGACGCAGAAACACTCGCTCGATGTCGATCGCAAAGATCGCCGGGTCGGTGTAGAACGCTCGCTCAAGAGTATACCCGGCCGGCTGCCGGTGGATCAGCGTATGCAGTTCAGGAGCGATTTCTTCCATTGGGTGTTCCTGTCCATGCTTCAGATTCATATGCCGGGTGACAGATCTCGCATGCGATCAATCGCTCTATAGCCAGGTGCAAAACGATTGATGATTAGGACCGCGCGCATCTTGTACACATGCGGGCGGGATGCCCGCGCTCCCAGGATGCGGATGGCTCAAGATTGCTGCACCTAGCTATAGAACCAGCCTTGGCGTCCGGTTATGCCGCACCCTCCGCACCATGGAGCGTGATCGTTCGCGCTTCGGCTGCCGAGTCATGTGCCGCCTCGATGATCCGCAGTGCGGCAATCGCATCGGCGACGGTATAACCGCTGCTACCCTCGCCGCGAATGGCAGCGCAGAACTGCTGCATCAGCGCCAACCCCTCGGGGCCGTAGCCGGCGATGGCCGGCATCGGCAGGTTATATGTGCGGAGCGGAGCGTTGAGCCATGCGGGCCGGGTGCTCTTGATCGTGCAGGCGTTGCTGTCAAGATCCCAGCGTACCCATCCCTCTGAGCCGCGCAGGCCAACCCACAACTCACTCTCGCCGGGGGTCAGGAAGCCGGTATGCAACGACCCGATCATGCCGTTGTCGAAACGCAACGCTACTGCGGCGGCATCTTCGACATCGATCGGTTGGCGGCCGACATTGGCTTCGATTGCGGCGACCCGTGTTACTTCGGCATTGGTCAGGAAGCGCATCAGGTCGAACCAGTGACAGCCAAGCCAGTTGAGAATGCCGCCACCGGCGATGGCCCGCTGAAACCCCCAGTTACTTGTGCCACGGCGGCGCACACTTGATGTAATAAAGCGCACTTCGATTGAATAGAGATCGCCGAGCAGCCCAGCAGCGACCGTCTCACGAATAAGCTGACACACCGGGTGAAACCGCCAGGAATACCCGGTCGAGAAGGCCAGGTGATGACGCTCGATCGCATCCGCCAGCGGCAATAGTTGGCTCGAATGCGCCGCGCACGGTTTTTCGAGCCAGATATGTACACCAGCTTCGGCAGCGGGTATTGCCAGCCCCGGCATATCGGTATTTGGTGCCGAAACCAGGATCGCATCGGGGCGCGCCTCAGCCGCCAACGCCGCGACACTCGGGTAGAACGGCACATCCTGCAGCGCCGGTGCCAGCTTCGGCCGTACCGCCGCCGGATCGGGATCGTAGAAGGCAACGATCTCGACCATATCGGCCATCAGTTGCAGCGTCTCGCGATACATCGTACCGTGGATCGCGGTCACGCCCGCCTGGGCAAAGCGTAGCTTGGTCACGATTCCCTCTTTATGCTGTTGTGTGGGTAGCGGTTCTTCATTGCTTGCCAGCCATAGAGCGAGGTGCAGAATGGTTGATTATTGGGACCGCACGCATCTTGCGCGCATGCGGGCGAGACGCCCGCACTCCCAGGATTCGGATGGTTCAATGATTCTGCACTTCGCTATAGATACAGTAGCTTACCGTTGCCTGTGGTCGGCCTTGCCGAATCACAGGCAGCCGATAATGATCGAATTCGGAGCCTGCAGCCCGCTAATGAATCGTGAGCGTATAGCTATGCGCCTCGATCGGCAGCGGTAGTGCCACGGGTCGCATGCCGGCATCGCTCGACAAGTGGAAGGCAACGATCGTTTCGAGTGCGGCACGGCCATCGGCACCGGTCGATGTTGGCGTCGCACCGGTTTCGATGCAGTGCACGAGCTCACGATAGCCATCCTGTTCCGGCTCACCATCGGCGCTCTCGGCCAGTTCGGCAAACGGGCGGCGTGGCGGAGCAAGCCAGCCCTTCGTCAGGCTGCGCGTATCTTCGTCGCGCGCACGATAATCAACCTCCCAGCCGATTTCGCAGAGCTTCAGCCACCCCTTCGTACCGCAGAAGGTGTAGGTATAGGGCAGCAAGACATCGTTCTGGCAATCAAGTGCCATACGCACCCCATTACCATAGGTGATAAACCCCATCGCCCCCGGATCATGCGCCATACGCTCGCGGTAAGCCGGATGTTCGTCAACCCGCGTCGGATCAAGCCCATACACCACCCGGCCAACCACCTCGACCGGTGTGCTGTCGAGCAGGAAGTTGAGTGCGTCGAAGAAGTGTGTACCGTTCGATCCCACACGCCCGGTAGGCCAGTACATATAGCCATGTGTCACCCGGCCAATGGCACCATCGCGTAATGCATTGCGCACCGCAATAATCTGCGGCATCCAGCGCCGCTGATGCCCCATAACCAGCACGGTACCGGAAGCGGCACAATCGGCAATCATCCGGTCGGTATCGGCCAGTGAACATGCCATCGGCTTCTCGCAGTAGATGCCACGCACGCCACTCGCCGCAACATCGTGGGTGATTGCGGCATGAAACTGCCCGGTGGTACCGAGGATGACGATATCGAGATTGGCATCGGCCAGCATTGCCGTATGGCTGCTATAGCACGCAACATCGCCGAGCAGGCCCCGCGCCTGTTCGAGCCGCTCGTCCGAAAGATCGGCCACCGCAACCAGCCGCATGCCTTCGACACCGGCAACATAGCGCCCAAGCCCACGCCCACGTCCGCCGCAGCCAACCAGACCCACCCGATATTCAGGCATTGTGTGTTCTTCTTTCTACTGCCGCCTACAAGCGAAATAACCGCTTTGCGTTGCTATACATGATCTGGTGTTCCTGTTCGGCCGTGAACCCGGCATCGTGATAGGTGCCGAGCACGAAACCAGGATGCAGCAGATCCTGATCCGAACCGTACATGAGCCGTTCGGGCCCGACAGCCGCCAATGCATCCGGAATCACCCCGCGTGTCGGCCGGCTGCTGCAGAACTCCAGATAGACATTTGGGCATTCGGCGACGATCGCGCCGGTTCCCTTCGGGCCGCCATGCGCGACGATAATCGGCAACTGCGGGTGCGCCCGTGCCAGATCGCGGATGGCATACTGCCAGCCCGGGCCATCGTTATGGATCTTGACCGGCCGGCCGCGTTTGGCGATCTCGGCGAAGAGTGCCCGCATCGGCTCGCCGCCGGTGTGTTGTTGCGAATACTCGCAGTGTATCTTGGCACCAACGAAGTTCTCGAACTGGTAGTAATGATCCATCTCGGCGGCCGAACCCTCGACATCATTGGCATTCACCACGACATAGCCGCGAAACTGTGGGATGTCGTCGATGATCGCCTTCATCTCGCGGTTGCCGGCCACCATGTCGTAGAAGATGCCGACCGACGATGACGCGATCATGTATTCGATCTCGTAGTGCCGACAATCGGCGATCGCGACTGCAGGGCCGGCGGCTTCGATCGGAAATCGGTAGTCGCCGGCGTGCAGATGGGCATGCACATCGATCTTCTTGCCGGCATAATAGCGAGCACGCGCCGGGACGGGCGCGCCTGGCGGCGGTGCGATTCCGAGCAGACGTTCGGCATTGCCATGCAGAATCTGCGCACGCTGTTGATCATTTATTTGCGCACGGAATACGACATTCATGCTCGACTGCGGCGCGTAATACGGTGCGCCACTGCCATACAGGATGCGTTCGGCTCCAAAAGAAGGCAGCAGGGTCTCGATCGCATTCGGCATCGCCAGCCGCGACGTATCGAGATGCACATGGGGGTATTCGACGGCAGCGGCACTCAGTTCGGCCAGTGTGTCGTACGAGGCTTCGAGCAAGACCAGCGGCAGATCCGCTTCGGCGGTCGCCGCTGCCAGTGCGCTGATCTGGCCGAGGCTACCGGCTGGTGCGAGGATCGGCCGCCCCCGCGGGGCGGCCCCCCGCTGGTGGCGGGGAAACATAAGGGAGCCAGCCCCCCAACCCCGCCCCCACCCGCCCCAACCAACGCGTATGGCCCGGAAACCACCGCCGGCAATGGCGGCAATATCGCGTTCGAGGTGAAGCCCACGCAGCGGGTTGATCGTCGCCGCCGCTATCAGGCGCGCATCAGCCCGGCTGGCCGCGAGTGTCTCGGCATTGCCGGCCACATGATCATCGCGAATACCGCGCTGCGAAACGGTCAGCGCCGCCGCAATGCCGGTCGCATCCATTAACTCGCGCAGTGTTGCGAGCCGGTAATCACTCGTGCCGTTCGGCAATATGCCGAAGGATGTGTTGATATCGATTGCGTACATTATTTGCCTGCTCTTCTGCAACAGATAATCACCGTTCAGCCGGCCGCAACCAGAAATTGCGCCCCGGCATAACGCCAGACATCCGGCAGGGCATGCCCTGCCGACTGCACCACATGGAGTTGCTGCTGCGAGTGTTCGACCCCGGCCTGCGCCTCGGCTGCAAGCAGCCATTGTGCAAAACGCACACAACACGCGGTACCGACGCGTGCATCGGCATTACCGATTGCCAGAAACACCGGCCGCCCGGCAAGCGCGGCTGCATACCCATCGAGAGTGAGTGCCGCAAGTTCAGCTGTTTCACGAACCGTGTGAAACTCGTGCAATACACGCCAGTCGGTTACAGGTGCCAGGCCGGCAACCCGTGCGATCCGCCGATCGGCAGCCGCAAGCCGCAACACACAGTAACCGGCACGCGAAACACCAGCGGCGCAGACCGGCCCACCTGCGTTGAGCCCACGCCGCAGGCATTCGTCGATCACCCGCATGCCGTCATCCACAAAGCGCACGAATGGATCATCACCACCGGCCAGGGCGGCAGCCATACCATCAATGCCCGCACCCCAACGGCCGATCCGCTCGCCATGGCACGGCAGATCAAAACTGACGACCCGCCGACCGGCGGCGAGAAAAGCTAACGCAGTAATACTCTGCGGATGCTCGCTCAGCGCTGCCTGGCGTGTCATGGCAAAGGTCAGGAGTAACCCCGGCCGCATATCACCGGGCGGCTCCAATAACGTACAGCGCAGCGGGCCGTCGGCACCGGTAACATCAAACTCCTGCATGAGATCCCGCATTCAGATCTGCAGCAGCAATCACATTCAGCAGCGGCTCGCCGGCCAGATGCCGCGCGAGATTCTGTGCAAAAAGATCCCACAGCCGCGGTAAAAATTGCCGGCTGCCGGTCGAGCCGGAGATATGCGGTGTGAGCACGACATTCGGCATTGCCCAGAGCGGGTGCTCGGGCGGCAGCGGATACTGGAAGTGCGTATCGAGCGCTGCGCCGGCGATCCACCCCTCGGTGAGTGCACGGATGATCGCTGGTTCGTCGATCAGCGGGCCACGACTCGGGTTGAGCAGCACTGCATGATCCGGCAGCGCCCGCAGTTCGCGCTCACCGATCAGCCCGGTTGTCGCAGGCACCAGCGGCAATGTCAGGATCAGGTAGTCAAGCCCGGCCAGAAAGGTGTCGCGCTCGGCAAACAAAAACCGGCGCGTTGGAATGACCCCGGCCGCATCACCGGAACCTGCAACGGCATAGTGCCCATGGCGCGGCCCGATCGGCGAACGGCTCATAGCCCATACATCGAGCCCCAGGCTCGAACAGACACGTGCCACCTCGCGACCGATACTGCCGTAGCCGATCACCCCAACACGTCGGCCGCGCAGTTCGGATTGATACTTCGGCAATCGATCCCAGCCACGGCGCTGCTGCATCGCCAACAGGCCACGCAGGTCACGCTCAAACAATAACAGCATCGCCAGGCACCATTCGGCGATCGGTACATCATTGACACCACTGGCATTAGTGACCGTGACCCCCATTTCGGGTAGTGGCAGGCCAACAATATGTTCGTAACCGGCCGAGCTTAACTGCATCCAGCGTAACCGCTGCATTGCCGCCAGATTCGCCGGTGCCGCGTCCGTCAGGAGCACGGTGCATGCGGCTGCGAGTTCGGCCGGCAGCGCCTCGCCATCATCAAGCATCGGCACCACCGTCAGAGCAGCATCGCCAACCAGCGCACGCACTGCCGCTAGCCCTTCGGGGGTGATCTGCTGTGAAATAACGATCTGTTCGCCTGTGGTCACACTGGTTCCCTCTGGTGTTATCGCGGCAACAGCGGCATGCGAATTTGTGTCGCTACTGCAACGACATAGCATACAAACGCGGTTCGACTCCGGGCGCACGCGTCATGCGTACCCGTAGCCGCACGCGCTGCCCGGCCAGTGCCGCAGTATCTCCCGCCGGCCAGGCAACCGCACAATCAAGGCCGCCGGCCACGCTACTGCGCCCGCTCTGTTCGCCGGAAAATGCCGGCAGTAGTGTGAAAGACTCATCGCCGAGCTCGACCTGCATTCCATGTGCGCCATCGGCATTCAGCAGCAGCGTAAAGCCGCCTGCCGGCACGCGAAACGGTGCCGACCAGACGCTTCCCTGCGACTGATCGGGGTTGAGGCCGAGTGCGCCCCAGCGATCACGCGGCAGTGTCGCAAGCGCCACCTCGCTGTAGTAGTCTTCGCCATACGGCGCATTACGCCAGCGGTCGTGGTAGATCCATGTCTCATCACCAACATTAAGGATGCCATTCCCCTGCGCCAGGATCGTCGGGTGTTGCACACCATCAACCGGCGGCGCGGGCGATTCGTCAGCGGCGATGAAGATGCCGCCCTTCACCGGCTCACGGAAGTGCAGCCCATCGTTGCTCACCACCAGCGAAAGGTCGCAGGTGATCTCATGAAACACCGGGCTGTTGTGCCACAGGCCGAACATGCCAACCAGTACGGTGCCGAAGCTGGCCGCGCCAATACCAATATGCACCTGGTCGTATGGCTTGCGCGGGCCACGTTCCTCGGGATTGCGTGGCTCGGGAAGCGTAAATGACTCGACAGTCTCATCAAGCCATGTGTCGAAATCAGGCGAGACCCATGCATATGCCTGACGCCCCATCGGCGCGCCGCCGTCGCTATAATGCCAGGGCGAGATCGTCTGTGCATTCACGACATACAGGCCGGCATGCTTGTAGAATGATGCCTGCTCGACAAACTCCGTCACGGGCAGTTCCGGCCCCGGCTGCCAGGTGATCCCATCAGCACTGGTAGCGGTGCGGATCGACCAGAAGCGACCGGTGTGCGGGTTATAGATCATCTTGTAGCGCCGGCCTGGATCAGGATCGTCATCATCGCGGATGACATGCACTCCCTCGATCTTTGTTTCGGGCAACGCAATCGCATTATTATCGCGGCTGCCCTTGAACTCCATCTGCCCGAGCACAGGTCGTTGCCACACCAGCCCATCGGTGCTCTCGGCATAGCACACCGGCCCCTGTGTCAGTTCGCCTGGTGCATCGCCAAGCGCCACCGGGTAGTACCACATCCGAAAACGATCTTGCTCTTGCAGCACCGCACCATAAAAATGCGTCGCAATCCGATCCGGTGCATGCGGTATGGTGCGCTGCGGGGTCAGCACCGGCTCGGCACGCACATGCGGCTTGGCCATAGACAGGCATAGGTTGCGCCGCAATGGCAAGAGATGATCGTCGATTGCGAGCAGCAGCGCACTGCCGCCAACCGCTAACCCGAGTGTCGGAAACTCAAATCGCTGTTCGGTGGTGGAAGTCGCCATAGTGGTTATACTCCAAGCACTCAATGGCTCCAGAACAAACCCATCCCACCTGGTTGAGGTATTCGAGCCAGTAATGCAGACGCTAGAACGCTGCCTGCCGATCATTTGGAAGCCCACCAGACTGCATGTGCGAGGATGCATCAAGAAGCTGTCGCCCGGTGTCGATCGCGGTTTGTTGAACATGAAGGCCAATGCCGCTGCATTGACGCACCAGATCACGTAGAGTATAATGCTGGTCAGACCATCCGGCCATTCGATTGTAGTTGACTCTGTTCAGTTTGTCAAGCTTCACTCATCAAGGCTTGTGGGAAGCATTACCTCATACACAGCTTGTGGAGGCCTGCATGGCAGATGAAGATCGTGGGCGCAGCGTGGCGCATTCTTATGCACTCTATCAGGAAGCGCTCGGCATCATTCCCGGCGGCACACAACTTATCAGCCGGCGGCCACAGCTCTATGCACCCGGGCTGACGCCGCCATACGTGGCACGCGGCAAAGGCGCCTACTTCTGGGATCTCGACGGTAACCAGTATCTCGATCTCATGATGTGTGTTGGTGCTGCCATTCTGGGGTATGCCGACGACGCCGTCGATACGGCTGTGATTGACCAGATCCGCAGCGGCACCGCCTACAGCATCAGCCATCCGCTTGAAGTCGAACTGGCGCGTGAGTTGATCGCCACCATCCCATGTGCCGAGGCGGTACGCTACTGCAAGGGCGGCGGCGAAGCAAACACGATCGCAGTGCGCATCGCACGCGCCGCCACCGGCCGCGAACGAGTGCTCTTCTGCGGCTACCATGGCTGGCACGACTGGTACCTGGCCGCCAATCTTGAGAGCGACGAGGTGCTCGATGCTCATCTGCTGCCGGGAATTCGCCCACAGGGGATCCCACATGGGCTAGCCGGCACAGCCCTGCCCTTCCGGTATAATGATCTGGCCTCGCTCGAAGCGCAACTCGAACGCCATCGTGGTAGCATCGCATGTATCATTATGGAACCGGCGCGCGGGGCCGCACTGCCGGCTCCCGGCTTCCTCGAAGGCGTACGCGAACTCGCCACCGCCCATGGCGTGCTCCTGATCTTCGATGAAGTAGTCACCGGGTTTCGGCTGGCGCTCGGCGGTGCGCAAGAGCGCTTTGGCGTCATCCCCGACATGGCAACCTATGCCAAAGCAATCTCCAACGGCTACGCGATGGGGGCCGTCGTCGGCAGCCATGCAGCAATGGATATTGCCGGCGAACTCTTTATCAGCAGCACCTACTGGTCGGATGCGGTCGGGTTGGCCGCTTCACTGGCGACGATCCGCGAGCTGCGGCGGCGCGATGCGATCACGGCGATCGGCGCATTCGGCAGCCGTTTGCAGCAGATGTTCAATGGCCTGGCCGCCGAATACCGCATCCCGTTGGCGGCTGTCGGGCTGCCGCAACTCATCGGCATCAGCTATACCGATATCGCGCCTGAACTCAAACGACCACTGAAGGATTATTATGTGCAGGAACTGACGCGGCGTGGGATCTTCAGTTCGCTCGGTGTGAACCCCAGCCTGGCGCATGGCGATGCCGAGCTAACCCGGATCGAACAGGTGCTGCACGAGATCTTCCCGTTACTCGCTGCTGTGCTGCGCGATGGCGATTGGGATGCGCGCCTGGTCGCACGTAGCGTCGACGCATTCCGCCGCCAGGTTGGGTAGATTCTCGCCTGCGGCGGGAAGGCCCTCACCCCTGTTGTGTCCGGCGGGGGCGGCCCCCTTACGGAAACAGGT
This sequence comes from uncultured Chloroflexota bacterium, assembly GCA_937859575.1. GTDB lineage: Bacteria > Chloroflexota > Chloroflexia > Chloroflexales > Roseiflexaceae > CALLZL01. The sequence continues at coordinate 11 of CALLZL010000572.1, read as the reverse complement.
AGATTGTCCGC
>CALLZL010000571.1 GCA_937859575.1 uncultured Chloroflexota bacterium | reverse complement strand
TGGCCGGCTTCGGCCGCACCGGCCGCTGGTTTGCCGTCGACCACTGGGGGATCGTGCCCGACATGATCACCATGGCCAAAGGGCTGACATCGGCCTATGTACCACTTGGTGCAGTGACCGTCTCGCAGCCGATTGCCGACTTTTTTGAAGAGCGGCCGCTGTTTGCCGGGCTGACCTACAACTCGCATCCGGTCGGGTGTGCCGCCGCAATCGCGACGATCAATGTGTATAAGGAAGACGGCCTGATCGAAAATGCGGCACGCCTCGGCGAAGTGCTCAAGGTCGAACTGGCACACATGAAGGAGCGCCACCCGTCGGTTGGCGATGTACGCGCCATTGGCCTGTTCGCGGTTGTCGAGCTCGTGAAGGATCGTACTACCCGTGAGCCGTTGACCCCCTACAACCCCAAACCGCACGAACTCGGGCCGATGCCGGCCTTCAACGCCTTCCTGCGCGAAAACGGGATCTTTACGCTGGTACGCTGGAACACCTTTTTCGTCAATCCTCCACTCTGCATTACTGAAGAGCAGTTGCGTGAAGGCCTGGCCGTGATGGATCGCGGACTTGAGATTGTCGATCAGGCGGTACGTTAAGCAGCATACGTGCGGTGGCAATGCTACCGCACGTTCCAACATGTAGTGGCGGAGGATCTCAGTGACCTCGGAGCACGCATATGCTCCGCCGGCCAATGGCTGGCGCACATTCGTCATCATCTGGATCACTCAGGCCTTGTCGGTTTTCGGGAGCGCCATTACCGGTTTTGCACTCACGATCTGGCTTACGGTAACCGCCTACCCGGCACCCGAGCAGCGCCAGGAACTGGCCTTTGCACTGGCGGCGATGGGGATCAGCTTCTTCCTCGCCGGTCTGATTGCGGCTCCGATTGGTGGTGCCTGGGCCGACCGGCACGACCGCAAAACGACAATGATTGTCGCGGATGTGGCGAGTGGCCTGGTAAGTATTCTGCTGGTGGCGTTATTGCTCACCAATACACTGAATTTGTGGCTGCTGCTGGGTTTGAATGTGATCGCCGGGATCGCCAACACCTTCCACGACTCCGCATTCGACGCTTCATACGCCATGCTGGTGCCACGCGAGAAGTTACCACGTGCCAATGGCATGATGCAGACGATCTGGGCGCTTTCGGGGGTCTTTTCTCCGGCACTTGCGGCCAGCCTGATCGCCCTTCCTGCGCTGCTGCGTCAGAGCGGGGTCACCCACTGGCTGAGCAGCCTGAGCGACGGCACCGTGCTGGCAATCGGGCTCGATATCATCACCTTCCTGGTTGCGGTGGCGGCGCTGAGTGTACTGCACGTGCCCTCGCCAAAACGTACTGATGTCGGTACCGACCAGCGGCCGCAGGCCAGCATCTGGGCCGATGTGCGCGAAGGGGCGCGCTATATCTGGCAGCGGCGGGCAATGCTCTGGCTGCTTGGCACGTTTACGGTTGTCAACTTCACAGCGGCACCGCTCTATACCTTGCTGCCGCTTGTGACGCGCTACAATCTGGGGCTTGACGCTGCCGCAATCGGTATGAGTTACGAGGCTTCACTGGCGCTGATCAACAGTGTGATGGGTATCGGCGGCGTACTAGGCGGGCTGGCCATGAGCACATGGGGTGGGCTGAAAAGGCGTCGAATCTTTGGGGTGCTCATCCCGATGATCATCTCGGCAATCGCCGAAGTCGCATTCGGGCTTTCATCGCTGGTGTATCTGACAGCCGCCATGGGGTTTGTGACCGCCGCCATGATTCCGATTCTGAATGCCCACTCGCAGGCGATCTGGCAGTCGATCACCCCGAACGAACTGCAGGGGCGAGTCTTCTCGGTGCGCCGCGTGATTGCACAGTTCACGCTGCCGATCGGCACGATCATTGCCGGGGTGACGGGTGGGATCTTCGACCCCGGCATGGTTATTGCCGTCATGGCGATGATTGCGGTTGTCTTCTGTACGCTGCAACTCTTCAACCCAACGCTGCGGCGCATTGAGGATCACACAAGGCTCAGCCAATAGCCAATAACTGATAGAATATGTGCCAACATCGGCATTGCCCGCATGCATAAAGGAGCACGCGCTATGACTATCTACCACAACTATATCAATGGTGAATGGGTCGCATCGCACGGCAAACGGCGGTTCATCAACATCAATCCAGCCAACACCGATGATGTGATTGGTGAAGTACCACTGGCCACGCGGGAAGAGGCGGTGGCGGCGGTTGAAGCGGCAGCAGCGGCATTCCGGAACTGGCGGCGTACACCAGCACCCAAACGCGGCGAGATCGTCACGCGGGCGGCACGGATCATGGCCGAGCGCCGTGAGGCGATCGCCCGTGCACTGACGCGCGAAGAGGGCAAGATCCTGGCCGAAGCACGTGGCGAGCTGCAGCGCAGTATCAATATTGCCGAGTTTTCGGGAGCGCATGGCCGGCGTCTGAATGGCGAGACGATCCCACTCGAACTAGCCGACAACTTCGGGTATACGATCAAACAGCCGCTTGGGGCTGTGTCGCTCATTACACCCTGGAACTTCCCGGTTGCGATTCCGGTGTGGAAGATCGCGCCCGCACTCGTCGCCGGGAATACGGTCATCTTTAAGCCGGCCACCCTGACCCCCGAATCGTCGCGTATGGTTGTTGAATGCTTTATCGATGCCGGCCTTCCGGCCGGGGTGCTGAATCTGGTGTTCGGCAGCGGCGGCGAAATCGGCGATATCCTGATCGATCATCCGGCCATCCAGGCGGTTTCATTCACCGGTTCAACCGAGATCGGCATGGGTGTCTATCAGAAAGCAGCGGCACGCGGCATCCGTGCCCAGTGCGAAATGGGCGGCAAGAATCCGGTGATCGTTATGGAAGATGCCGACCTTGATCTGGCCGTGGCCGGCGTGTTCAATGGTGCCTTCGGTTCGACCGGCCAGCGCTGTACGGCAACCAGCCGCGTCATCCTGATGCACCCGGTGGCCGATGCCTTCCTCGAAAAACTGGTGGCACTCGCCAACAACATGCGCCTTGGGGATGGGTTGCAGGATGGTGTTGAGATGGGGCCAAGTGTCGATGAGGGCCAGATGCACAAAGTGCTCGAATATGTCGATATCGCCCGAGCCGAAGGGGCCGAACTGCTCTGCGGCGGCGTGCGTGCCGCAGAAGGCAGCCTCGCCAAAGGCTTCTTCGTCAAGCCGACAATCTTCGACCGCACCCGCCCCGACATGCGCATTTCGTGCGAGGAGGTCTTCGGCCCGGTACTGGCCGTCAGCCGGGTCGAGAGCTTCGAAGAGGCGATGGAGGTCGCCAATGCCTCGGAATTCGGCCTGACATCAAGCATCTATACCCGTGATGCAACACGTATCTTTCGCTATGTCGATGAAATCGAAACCGGCATTACGCACGTCAACTCGCCAACCCTCGGTGGCGAGGCGCAAATGCCGTTCGGCGGCATGAAATCAACCGGCATCGGCCAACGCGAACAGGGTACCGAGGTGTTCGACTTCTATACCGAAACCAAAGCCGTGTATATCGACTACACCGG
>CALLZL010000570.1 GCA_937859575.1 uncultured Chloroflexota bacterium | reverse complement strand
CGGTGAGCGACACCAGCACCGCCCGCCCGCCCGGGCGCAAGGCTCGGCGGATCTGCGCAAGCACGCCCGGCAGATCGGCCAGCGGCAGCAAATCGAGCAGATAGGTGGAGTAGATCCGGTCGAAGACGCCGCCGATCAGCGGGATCCGGCGTCGTGATATCACCATGGCCGGCAAGGTGCAGAGTGATGTGATCTGGGCCGTGCATGGCTTGACGCGCGCCTCGCCCGACTACTATGCGGCCAGTGTGGCGAACATGATTCTGGGGCGTATCGGGCTCGGTGGCCGGCTGGGCAATAATGTCCGCGAAGAGCAAGGGCTGGCCTACTACTGCGGCAGCAGTATCGATGCTGATCTGGGGGCCGGGCCATGGGCGGCGCTGGCGGGGGTGCATCCCTCGAATGTCGAGCGCACGATCGAAGCAATGGCGCACGAGATTCGGCAATTTGCCGCCGATGGGCCGACACCCGATGAGTTGAGTGATGCACGCGACTACATGACCGGCAGTATGGTGTTGGGGTTGGAGACCAACGACGGTATTGCCGGGACATTACTCGGGATCGAGCGGTATCAACTTGGGCTTGATTATGTGGAACAATACCCGCACCTGATCAATGCCATCGATCATGATCAGGTGGTTGCGGTTGCCCGGCGCTATCTTTCCGCTACTGATTATATTGTTGTGGTTGCCGGGCCGGCGGCGTAGCTGTGCCGAGATCAAGTATGCCCTGCTTTCGCTGCAATGGTGCAGCCGCTGCAGCGAAAGAGAGAACCGATGATTCGTTATGACCAGGTAACTGTAGATGGGGTAGCGATTCGCTACGCCGGCGAGGGTAATCGGGCACCGCTCGTTCTGCTCCATGGCGCGCCGTTTGATCACCGTATCTGGTTGCCGCTTATTCCGTACCTCTCGGGTCACTTCCGCGTGATTGCACCGGATCTTCCTGGTGCGGGTGGCACAGCGTTGCGTGAACGCTACCACACCCCGGAACAGCTCTTTCGCCTGTTCGCCGGGATGTTGACGACCCTCCAGATGGTGCCGGCGTATGTTGTTGGTGCCGGGATCGGCGGCGGGATCGCGCTCGGCGTGGCTTCGCGCTACCCCGAACGTGTACGTGGTGTTGTGGCGATCGGCTCGGTGGGGGTGCGCTGGTGGCCGGAAACCGGCATGGCGCGATTGGCACGCCGGATGGTGGGGGTGCCGGGGCTGGCCGGCCTGCTGTTGCAGATAGCACCACGCATCCAGGCACGCCACCTGTTGCGTAGTGCGCTTGGCGACCCCGCATACCTCAGTGATGCACTGGTTGAACAGATACTGCCGATGTGGCGTGATGCACGCCGTCGCCGGGCGATGGTGCAACTGCTGCGTAATCTTGATGAATGGCAGATTCTTGGGCGCCGGCTTGGTGGTGTGCAAGCACCGACGCTGCTCGTTTGGGGTGAACGTGATCGCTGGTATGGCCTGCCGGCTGCAGAAGCCCTGCGGCGTGCGGTGCCGGCCGCGCAGCTGGTGACATTTGATGGCGCCGGGCATGCCGTGCCGATCGAGCGCCCGATTGATCTGGCGGAACTGATCCGCCGTTTCTTTATACCGGTCGATGGAAGCCGGATGCCTACGCAGCGAAACAACCAGAGAGGATAGACGATTGAGTTCGAGTGAGTTTCGGGTGGCCGGTTCCTACCGCTACGAT
>CALLZL010000569.1 GCA_937859575.1 uncultured Chloroflexota bacterium | reverse complement strand
ATGATGATCGCAGCCATCATCCCGGTACCATCGCTGCCGGATACCGCGATCAACGCCTATGTGCGCGGCGTTGGGCTCGACTGGCGCGGCGATGCGAGCGGTGCGATCGAGGCATTCGACGAGGCACTTGCGATCCAGCCGGATTATACCCAGGCGCTGTATGGCCGGGGCGGCGCCTATGTATCGCAGGCCTATGCTGCTATCGGCGAACAGCCCGAACTGGCACAGGAGGATCTGGCCGCCGCTGCACGCGACTACGAAGCTGCCCGTGCTGCCGGTCGCGATGATAGTAATGTCGGCTGGAACCTGGGCTGGACCTACTACCTCATGGGTGAATATGAGCGATCGGTCGAAGCCAGCCGCCGGGCGCTCGACATGAACCCGGATCTCTTTGCGGTACGCTGTAACATCGGGGTAGCATTACTGGCCGCCGGTGATACCGATGCAGCCGCCGGCGAGTTTGAACTGGCGGCACAGACGGTTGCGCGTTTGGTGGCGGAATCACGCGACGCCGGGCGCGAACCACCAGCCTCGCTCTGGGATTACCTCGACGCCTGTACAGCCGACCTCGACAGCCTGCAGCAGCGGCTTGATGACCAGCCACGCTGGTGGACACAAGCCCCGCCGTTACTGCTGGTGACCGACCGGGTTGCGGTACGGCGCGAGATCCAGGCGCAGATCGTACGGATCAAGAGCCTGAGTGTGGCACTTGAATTCAACGAACCGATCTTGATCGCACCACCGCCCGGCCAGGTCAGCAATGTGCGCTACTCGATCGAACATACCGACGAAAACGGCGAGATCTACTACGAGGATGTCGAACGCTTCCCCGGAACCGACGAAGTGATCATCCGTTTCGACTATGAACAGTTCGAAGAGGGCACCAGTGAGATCTGGAAGATCTACCATAACGGCGTTGAAGCCGAATCACTGCGCGTCGTCGGCCCATGGATGATTGGTGAGAGTGGTGCGGCAGTGAAGCCGATCAGCTATGCGTATAGTAGTGTGTTCAGCTTTGCCGCAGGCGAATATACCGCCGAGCTCTACCATGGGGGTATCTGATCTATCGCGGTACGTTCTATATCGATTAGCCAGCAGGAGATTCAGGCGTTGACAACTCCGCCCATCGCAACCCGGCCATGCACAGCCTGCGGCACAGCTATGCCGCAGGAGGCGCGCTTCTGCACCAACTGCGGCACAACTCTCATTCCGATCGCACCGGCGCCGCCGGCGAGCGGCCCGTCACGCGGGCTGTTGATCGCCGTCGCAATCGCGATCTGCATCCTGCTCTGCATGACGAGCGTCGTCACGGTTGTTGTGATCCGGGCGGCGCTGGCGCCGTATAGTTAAGCGCAGCCGGCTATTCGTCGAGCGCCCAGCCCTGCTTGCTGGCCAGTGAACGCAGTGCCCGTGCAAGTGAGTCGATCTGCTTGAGCAACAGGCGAACCTTGAGCGGCGCGCCTTCGTCTGTGTGTACCCACTTTTCGAGATCACCTTCGACATGGGCGCGGGCCAGCCGATCGGTTTCATCGAGCATCTGATCGAGTGAACGGATGCGGAAGACGCGGGCCTTGTTCTTGGGCTGGTTCTCGATCGTTTCGTCGTCGACACTCAAGAACTGATCATCGCCAGTGTCTTCGTCGTCCCACAGATCCGCATCCGAATCATCGAGTGTTGCGGCACCTGCTGCACCCTTGACGAGCCCGGCCGATGCGGCCCGTGCGACAGCCCCCGGTTTCCGCATGCCTGCCGCAAGGTCGATCCCCTCTTGAAGTGCATTGAGTGCATCATCGAGTGAGAGGCCGGGATTGGCGGCAAAGAAGCCGGCCAGGCGACTCAGTTCAGCGGCCGACATGCCTTCATCAACGGCAGCACGAGCGAGTTCGAGCTGGGTACGGCGATTGGTGATGCGCCGCAGGTGTTGAGCCTGCGTGACCGTCAGATCTTCGCGGCGCAACAGCTCCTGGATCTCGTCGGGAAGGTCAAGCAGGCCGATATAGCGCCGCACCGTCCGCCCGGTGAGCCCGACCGTCTGCCCGACAAGATCATCAAGCGTGCCTTCGTCGCTCCCGCGCCGTTCGCCGGCCAGCTGATCACGCAGCCGGGCAAAAGCACGCGCCTGTTCGAGATCATTCAGCGCACGCCGCTGCAGATTCTCCGTCAACTGTTGCACCAGCGTCCGCGGGTCGTCAGCATCGAGCAGAATGCACGGCACGCGTTCGAGGCCCAGCTGTAATGCGGCAACCCGCCGCCGATTACCATACACGACACGATACCCCCCGGCAGCGGCGGGCACCACACCGACCGGGTGCAGCAACCCCTTGCCCGCTATCGTCCCCCCCAAACCACCGACATCACCTGGAGCT
>CALLZL010000568.1 GCA_937859575.1 uncultured Chloroflexota bacterium | reverse complement strand
CGCTGGTCGTGATTGTGAACCGCAATAGCGCAAGTGCGGCCGAGATCCTGGCCGGTGCCCTCAAAGATGCCGGCCGTGCCCGTGTGGTCGGCGTCCGAACCTTCGGTACGGCCACGGTATTACGACCGTTCGAACTGGAAGATGGAGCACAGCTGCGCCTTGGTATTGCCCAATGGCTGACCCCGAGCGGCGCCGAGGTTCGCGGTGTTGGGGTCGCGCCGACCGATCCGGTGGTGCTGCCGTCGGGCGTCGAGGCCCTGACCCCGACCCGTGCCGCTGCGCTGGGGCCGGCTGTGTTGCAGAGCGATGATCTGCAGTTGGTACAGGCACTCGAACTCTTGGGCGCAAAGGAGTAGCATATGACGACCGACGATCTGCGGTTGCTGTTCGACTATCACTACTGGGCCAACCACCGGCTCCTGCGCGCAGCCGAAGGGATCGGTGCGGCGGATCTGACAGCACCGTATCCGTTTCCGTGCCGCAGTCTGCGTGGCACGCTGGTACATACGATGAGTGCCGAGTGGATCTGGCGTTCACGATGGCAGGGAACCGCACCGGCGGCGATGCTGGACGAGCAGGAGTTTGCGTCGATCGAGGCGATTCGCACCCGCTGGGCGGCCGAAGAAGCACTGATGCGTGCCTTTATCGCCGGCCTGCGCGATGAGGATCTCCAGCGGCATGTCGAGTATTCCAATACTCGGGGCGTGATCCAGCCATTGATGCCGCTCTGGCAATTGATGACACACTGCGTCAACCATGGCACACAGCACCGCAGCGAGGCGGCTGCCATCCTGACCGAACTCGGCCGTTCGCCTGGGGATCTGGATCTGATCCTGTTTCTGCGTGAACGGGCGGTATAGCAGGTATTGCCGCAGCGATGCCCGGAATACCTGATCGCCGGGCCGGTTCATCGGATGCACCAGCGGGATTCCTGCGCTTCCGGCGTGGGAATGACCCGATGCGGCTGCAGAGCACCGATCGTTGAGTAGCGCACCAGCCATGTGGCGGCAGCGTCGTATGCTAGTGCTGTAAGGAATAGTGCATGACGGAACGGTACGACTACGACGTGATCGTCGTGGGGGGCGGGCATAATGGTCTGACATGTGCCGGGTATCTGGCGCGTGCGGGGTTGCGCACACTGGTGCTCGAACGCCGCCCGATCGTCGGTGGTGCGGTCTGCACCGAAGAGGTTATTCCTGGCTACCGGATCGATGTCGGATCCTCGGCACATATCATGATCCACCTGACGCCGATTGTGCAGGATCTGGAGCTTGAGCGTTATGGGCTGGAATATATCGACATGGATCCATCCGCCTACTATCCGCTGCCCGATGGTTCGGCCGCCATTGGCTTCTATCGCGATGTCGATCGCACCTGCGAGTCGATCGCTCGGATCTCGCCGCAGGATGCCGAAGCGTACCGGCGCTTCGTCGAGTACTGGCAACCGATCAACGAGGCAGTATTCGAGACCTTCCTGAATCCACCAAGTGTCAGCGGGTTGTTCGCGTCGGTGGCTCGTGCTCAGATTCGCAGCGGCCGCCTCTTCCAGTCGCTCGAAACCGTACGGCGATTGGTAACTTCGTATGGGCAGCTGATCACCGAGAACTTCACAAGCGAACCGATGCGTGCGGCAATGGCATGGCTTGGGGCGCAATCCGGCCCACCACCCGACGAAATCGCCTCGGGGGATCATTTCGGCTGGTATGCCATGATGCATCAGAGCGGTGCAAAACACCCACGCGGCGGCAGCGGTATGCTCACTCAGGCCATGGCCCGTTCGCTGGTTGCCGCCGGTGGCGAAGTTCGCCTCGATGCAGCAGTGCGCCGTATCCTCATCAAAAATCGGCGAGTTACGGGGGTCGAACTCGTTAGTGGTGATCGGATCTCGGCACCGCTGGTGATCTCGAATGCCCATGTCGTCACGACAATGCTTGATCTGGTTGGCGCCGATCAGCTGCCGCATGGGTTGGCCGATCGAGTGCGGGCGATCCGGATCGGGAATGGTTTCGGCATGACATTGCGCTGTGCCGCCGACGAATTACCCGATTACCCCGGTGCCGCATCGGGTGGGCAGCCGCACGAGAGCCACCATGGCTTGCAGTTGCTCTGCCCATCGCTTGGCTATCTGCGCGATGCGTTTGCCGATTACAGCCGTGGCCTGCCATCCCGCGACCCGGCAGTGATTGCTATGACCTTCTCGGCTATTGATCCGGATGTCGCACCCCCCGGCAAGCATACGATCTTTCTCTGGGCCCAGTATTTTCCCTACGAACTCGCCGATGGACGCCAGTGGCACGACATCCGCGAAGAGGTAGCCGATACCATCCTCGAAGTGCTCTATCGCCATGCCCCCAATATGCGCGGTAAGATTATCGACCGTTTCATCCAGACACCGCTTGATCTCGAACAACGGCTCGGGTTGTTGCGCGGTAATGTGATGCATGTCGAGATGTCGTTCGATCAGATGTTCTTCTTCCGGCCACTGCCCGAACTCTCGCGTTACCGTACCCCGGTCGATGGGTTGTATCTGACCGGTGCCAGTACGCATCCCGGCGGTGGGGTTTTTGGGGCAAGCGGCTATAACACGGCGCGCACTGTGATCGGCGATACGCGCCGCCGCACATGGGCCGGTGTGAGCCTTGCGGCCGGTGCCGGCCTGGCCTGGGTCGCCGCACGGCGCCGCTCGCGCAAGTAGATATTGCCGGCCCAGGGGCGACGGGGGAAGCCGGATTGTCATGCTGAGCGCAGCGAAGCAGCTCTCCAAGGAGAGGACGACGACGCAGGGCTGCTGCCTTCACACGAAGCGATCCTTGCCGCATAGCGGCTCAGGATGACATGCAGACTCAGGGGCGCAGCTATCGCAAGGTGCAAAACGATTGATCATTGGGACAGCGCATCTTGCGCGCATGCGGGCGGGCCGCCCCGCTCCCAGGATGCGGATGGCTCAAGATTTCTGCACCTGGCTACAGAGAGAACACATAAGCCCTAATCGCCTTCGAGCAAACGACCGCCCGACGAATGACAACATGGTATAATGGTACAAGTATGAGATTCATGATGGGCAACCGGCCTACGGCCTGGAGGGGATACCGGTGACGGCAGCCGAAGCACTTCAGCAGATTGCCGATGAAGTACGCGCCTGCAAGTCGTGCAAGCTCCACCACGGGGCGACGCATGCCGTGCCTGGTGAAGGCCCAGCCGATGCGCGCATTATGTTGATTGGTGAAGCACCCGGATTTCATGAAGATCGCCAGGGACGCCCATTTGTTGGTGCGTCGGGGCAGTTTCTCGAAGAACTGTTGGGGTTAGCCGGCCTGCAGCGTCGTGATGTTTTCATCGCGAATGTCGTCAAGCATCGGCCGCCGAACAATCGTGATCCTGAGCCTGATGAAATCGGTGCCTGTGCCCTGTTTCTCGATCGGCAGATCGCCACCATCAACCCGCGTGTGATCGTGACGCTGGGGCGGTTTTCAATGGCACGCTGGTTTCCCGGCGAGCGGATCATGCGCATCCATGGGCAGCCGCGTTGGCATGGCGATCGCATGATTGTACCGATGATGCATCCGGCCGCTGCGCTGCATCAACCGCAGAATCGCCCGTTGATCGAAGCCGATTTTCGCCGCCTGCCGGAACTCCTTGCCGAAGCCGAACGTCGCCATGCGCCTGAGCCGCCGCCCGACGTGGCCGCCGGCGAGGAGCCGCAGCAGTTATCGCTCTTCTAACTATGAAAACATACCATATATCACGTGCCGGAAGGCGGACACTCGCTATTCTCCTGGTTGGTGCATTGATTATCTGGGCCTTTGCGATCTGGACATTCCGCAGCACTGTGCAGGCGAGCCTTATGCAGGGCCCGACGCTGGGTCAGGTCGTACCGGCGCTCCTCATGCTGGTACTGGTGGTAGCAACGCCATTTGTGATCTGGAATCTGCTGGAAGAATGGTCGGCCGTCTATACGGTTACCGACGATGGGTTGCGTTATCAATCGCTGGGGATCGATATGCTGATCCCATGGTCGGCGATCAGTGCGACGCGGCGGATCGACGTCGAGGCGGAAGAATCGGCCGATGAACTGTTGCTGCATGAGGATCCAACGCCCCAAATCAGCAATCCGCTGCTGCGGATGCTGCATGTGCAGGCCTACGGCCGCCGCAAACTCGCGATCTATGCCGGTGTCGAACAGCGTGATGAACTGCTGGCGGCGATCACACGTCGCAGCGTCGAAGGCTCGCCTGCCGCCATGCCGGTTCCCGTATCTGCATCTACCGATGCCTGATGCGGATGGTTTTTGTGCTCTTGGTTGCCGCTGATCGGCAGCCTTGTTGTAAATGGAATATTTGTAACCGTTGCTGCAATGCTGTTGCAGCCATCACAGAAAGGAGCGAAGTACGGGCCTGATGTCATCCTGACCAGTTTCCGACTTCAACAACAATTTATGGCGAAGAATCGATTGCGCGTGGCCCCGCTTGGTGGGGCCGGCGAGGTCGGCCGTAACATGTGGGCTATCGAGACAGATGATCAGATTGTGCTGCTCGATTGTGGGGTGATGTTCCCCGAAGCCGACATGCTCGGTGTCGATCTTGTGCTTCCCGATATTGCCTATCTGCGTGATCACAAAGAGAAGGTCAAAGCTATTCTGCTGACGCATGGTCACGAAGACCATATCGGTGCATTGCCGTTCGTCTTGCCCGAACTCGATTTTCCACCGGTGTATGGAACACCATTGACCCTTGGGATTCTGACCGGCAAACTCAAGGAGCGCCGCCAGCTCGATCGTGCCAATCTGGTGCGCTTTAGCGCCGGCGATACCTTTGAAGTCGGCTCGTACACCATTGAGTCGTTCCATGTCGCCCACTCGATTCCCGATACCGTCGGCTACGCCGTGACAACACCCGCCGGCCTGGCGATCTATCTGACCGACTGGAAGTTTGATCATACGCCGGTTGATGGGCATCCGACCGATATGGTCAAACTGGCCGAGCTTGGTCAGCGTTCGCCGCTGGTGCTGATTACCGATTGTGTGCGGGTTGAGTCGCCGGGCTATACGCCGAGCGAGCAGGTGGTGGGAGCCACATTCGACACGATCTTTGCGACGGCACCCGGGCGTATTATTGCAGCGACCTTTGCCTCGAATATTTCGCGGGTGCAGCAGGTGATCGATTCGGCCGAGGCGTATGGCCGCAAAGTCGTGCTGGCCGGCCGCAGCATGGAGAACAATGGCCGGATCGCACTTGATCTCGGTTACCTGCGCGCCGAGCCGGGTACCCTCATCCGGCCGCACGAAGCAGCCGGCTACCCCGACGATCAGATTGCGATTGTGTGTACCGGCAGCCAGGGCGAGCCGATGTCGGCGCTGGCCCGCATGGCCAACCGCGATCATCAGCATGTCAAGATCAAGCAGGGTGATACCGTCGTCGTGTCGGCGACACCGATCCCCGGTAACGAAGTGTCGGTCAACCGGGTGATCAATAACCTGTTCCGCCTGGGTGCCGAAGTCATCTACGGCCACCACACCGGTGTCGGCAATGTACATGTCTCGGGGCATGCGGCGCAGGAAGAGCTGAAGATGGTGCTGTCGCTGCTGCGGCCACAGTTCGTTGTGCCGTTCCACGGCGATTACCGCCACATGATGCTCTATCGTAAGCTGGCGACCAACATGGGCGGATTGTTTACCAACGAACAGGTGCTTATTCCCGAAAACGGGGCAATCATGGAGTTTGCCCCCGGTTTTGGCAAAGTCGTCGAAAAAACGACCGTCGGGTATGTCTATGTTGACGGAACAACGGTCGGCGATGTCGGCAATGTTGTGGTTCGCGATCGACAGTTGCTGGCGCGCGACGGCATCCTGATGGTTGTGGTCAGTATTGATCGCACGACCGGCGAGCTAGTTGCCGGGCCGGATGTTGTCTCACGCGGTTTCGTCTATATGCGGCAGTCGGATGATCTGATCGACTCGACCAAAGCAGTTGTACGTGATGCGCTTGCCAATCGCAATGGCGACACATCAACCGAAACCGACAGCGCCTTCGTCAACCGTAAAATCAAGGATGTCGTCGGCAATTACCTCTACAGCCAGACCAAGCGGCGCCCGATGGTGTTGCCGGTGGTGATGGAAGTGTAGCCTCAACGGTTTCTCGGCGGCACAGCAGTAACCGAAGCAACGGGGCGGCATTGCCGCCCCGTTACTCATTCGAGGGCCAGCTGAATCAGGCGGCTGCCGATCCCGGTGGTGTTGGCCCAGTACATGTTACTCAGTACAATCACCGTTACCTGATCGTCGGGCAGGCGGGCGAAGAAGGTTGACGAGCCGGTCATGTTACCGGGGTGGCTGATGATCAGGCGCCCGGCCGAGCGGCTGATCTTCCAGCCGTAACCATACTCGTTGAGGTAGGGGGTGAACATCTGATCACGCGCCGGCTGCGAAAGAATCCGGTTGCTATAGAGCGCCTGATCCCAGCGATACATGTCTTCGACGCTTGCATAGAGTGCCCCGGCGGCATAGAGTGTCGAAAGGTCGATGAAGCCTGATTTCTGGCTGAAGGTGTTATAGCCGGCGGCCAGCCCATCGGCAATTGTGCCGACACTGGTATCGTAGCCACTGTGCTGCATATTGAGCGGGCCGAAGATGTTCTCTTCGACAAATTCGCCATAGCTCAGGCCCGAGACGCGTTCGATAATCAGGCCGAGCAGCACATAACCGGAATTGCCGTAGTAGTAGAGCGTACCCGGGGTTGAGCTGAGCGGCAGATTGCGGAAGCGTGCCACCAGCTCGCTCGGAGTCGTCGGCAGCATTTCGGTCGTTTCAAAGTCGAGGCTGTCGGTATAGTTGGCCAGCCCCGACGTATGGTTGAGCAGCTGGTGGATCGTGATCGGCTGCCAGATCGCCGGGCAGTCTTCGAGGTAGGCGCAGATCGAGTCGTTGACGCTCAACCGGCCGCGTTCCTGCAGCAGCAGTATTGCCGTGGCGGTAAAGGCCTTGGTCAGCGATGCCAGGCGAAAGCGGGTTTGCGCTGTATTCGCGAGATTGCGATCACCATCGGCCATGCCATACCCTTTGCTGATCACAATTTGCCCATTGCGAGCCACCAGAATCGAACCGTGGAACAACTGATCGGCCACCAGGCTATTCATATAAGCATCAATCGCCAGACCGCGCACATCGAGGGGGGTTGGGGTCACGATCAGCGGCTCGCCGGGTGACGGTGTCGATACGGCACGGGTCGGATCGGGTTGCAGCGCGGGAGCCGCAGCTGGGGCTGCCTGTTGCGCCCCGGTTCCTGCTGCAGGAGTAACGGTGGGCAGTTCGACAAAGACGAGCGGTGTCGCCGGGAGGGTCACAGGTATCTGTGCCGGTGGAGGCAGCAGCGGCGCACTACACATGAGCAGCAAGAGCAGCGCGGCGGCGCCCACGATGAGCAACGGTCGGGAAGATTTCGGCACGTAGGTTTCTCCAGCCTGATCGCGTGAAGAGTATTGTACCGCAACTCGCATGGAGTATTGCCGTGCAGCGAAGAATACGAGTACAATATGTGGGGTAACACCTGTAGCATAGTGGGGGCGACATGTTCGAGCTCCAGGTCGCAGTAGTGAAGACACCGCACGCCGGCCAGAGCGAGAGCGGCGATACGGTTGAGCTTATCGAGCGCCCGGGCGGCGGCTTCTCGGTGGTGCTCGTGAATGGCCATGGCAGTGGGCGTGGTGCCAAAACACTGAGCAACATGATCGTGACCCGGGCGATTGCGCAACTCAAGGATGGCGCACGTGATGGCGTCGTTGCCCGTGCGGCCCACGATTATCTCTATACCTATCGTGCCGGGCAGGTTGCGGCGACCCTCAATATCGTGTCGGTTGATTTCCGCAGCAGCAGCATTCTGATCACTCGCAACAATCCTGCGCCGTTCTATGTGATCGATACGGCCGGTATCCGGCTGCATGCCGAACCATCCACCCCGATCGGGCTGCATCCCGCAACCCGGCCACGCATTACCGAGATCCCGCTGCATCCGTATACCTATGTGATCGTCTTCAGCGAAGGGCTGGTGCGTGCCGGCGAACAGCATGGCCTGGATACCGAGCTTGATAACTTCCTTGCCGGTCGCTGTGATATTGGCCTCGGCAGTGCCGACGATCTGGCCGAGGCGATATTGGCGCGTGCTATCGAGGCCGATCGTGGCCAGCCTGCCGACGACATGAGTGTTGTGGTGCTGGCTGTGCTGCCGGGCGATAGCGATGCGCGCATTCGCCGCATGACTATCAGCGTGCCGGTTGCACGCCTGGCCGATACCGACCAGCGTGCAACCGACGACGAAGACCTGGGGTAGTATCAGGCACTGACCTGTTCGGCAAACTGCATCTGGTAGAGCCGGTAATAGAAGCCACGCTGCGCCAGCAGCTCCTCGTGGCTGCCGTCTTCCATGAGCTTCCCCTTGTGCAGCACCAGAATGCGATCGACATTGCGGATCGTCGAGAGCCGGTGAGCAATAACGATCGACGTGCGCCCCTTCATGAGCCGATCGAGCGCCGCCTGCATGAGTGCCTCGGTTTCGGTGTCAACACTCGATGTCGCTTCGTCGAGTATCAGCAACACTTCGGGGTTGAAGGCGATCGCCCGTGCAAATGCCAGCAACTGGCGCTGCCCAACCGATAAGTTGGCGCCACGTTCACGCACCTCATACTCATAGCCGCCCGGTAAGCGATCAATGAATGGGGCGGCATTGGCGATCTCGGCCGCCCGGCGCGCCTGCTCTTCGCTGGTTGTTTCGTCGTGGAGCCGAATGTTGCTCAGGATCGTGCCACTGAAGCAGACCGGATCCTGCGGCACGGCACCGATATGCCGCCGCAACTCCTCCTGTGCGACCTCGCGGATATCTACCCCATCGAGTGTGATCGCGCCCTGCTGGATATCGTAGAAGCGTGCCATCAGGCTCACCAGCGATGTCTTGCCTGCACCGGTGGCACCTACCACCGCAACCGACTGGCCGGCGGGGATCTCGAACGATACCCCCTTTAACACCGGATCGAGCGGGTTGTAGCCGAAGACCACATCACGAAAGGCGATATTGCCGCGTACCGGGGTCGGTAAGGGGTGTGGTGCGGCAGCATCACGTACCTCGGGTTGGGTGTCGAGAATGCCGAAGATGCGTTCGGATGAAGCCATTGCGCTCTGCAGCGTGTTGTAGCGCTCGGCAATCTGGCGAATAGGCTGGAAGGCCTGATCGGTATACTGGATGAATGCGACCAGCATCCCGATCGTTGCCAGACCATCAAGGACCACCATACCACCCAGGTTGAACAGGAGTGCGGTTGCGGCCACCGAAAGAAAACTGACGACCGGGAAGAAGATCGAGAAGGCGACCAGCGATCGGAACTGAGCGTTCTGATATTCACCACTCAGTTCGTCGAAACGCTGCTTGCTGCGATCCTCGCGGTTGAACAGCTGCGTAACGAGAACCCCGGTGATCTGTTCGTTGAGAAACGCATTGACGCGGGCGAGGGTCTGGCGTACCTGGCGAAACGCCTGCCGCATGATGCGCTGGAAGACAGCCGTCGTTGCGATGACGACCGGAAAGAGGATCATGGTGATCAGCGCCAGCCGCCAGTTCAGCACAAACATGGTGATCACAACAAACACCAGCCGTACGAGATCGCCAAGCAGCGCTACCGTGCCCTGGGTCATGAATTCATTCAGGGCATTGACATCATTGGTAATGCGGGTGATCAGCCGGCCGACCGGATTGCGATCAAAGAAGGCCAGGCTCATCTGCTGGATATGGCTGAAGATTCGCATGCGGATATCGACCATTACCTGCTGGCTGGTCGATTGAATGATATAGGTTTGAATATAACGTAGTACAAAGGCACCCAGGAGTGCGGCGACATACAGGCCGAAGATCGGCAGCACACCATCCGGCTGACGTGCGGCAATCGGGCCGTCGATCGCCTGCTTGAGCAGGAACGGCGGCGCGAGTTCGATGGCCGCCCCGAGAAACATCAGTACCGTGGCAAGCAGAAATGCCCGCCAGTGAGGCTTGATAAACTCGGCCAGACGCCGCATGAGGCGTGCATCGTAGGCTTTTCCTAATATCTCATCTTCATCATGAGGAGCAGTCATTCATTTCCTCCGTAGCGTGTATTGCGTATTGCGTATTCTCGGCTCCGCGGTTCCTATCTGTCACTCCGAACGCAGTGAGGAGTCTCTTCAGGAAGCATGTGAGCCGTGGTGATGCACCGAGAGATTCCTCGCGCCACGTGCGCGTCGCTCGGAATGACATGGAGTGGTGTGCGCGGTTCTCTCGTTCTTTGTTCTTTTGCTCTCGGTTCTACGGTTCTATGGTTTGTTTTGAACCGCAGAGTACGCAGAGGGTCGCAGAGGTGCGACTCGCTGGTTCTTCTGTTCTTCTGTTCTTCTGTTCCTCTGTTCTTCTGTTCTTCTGTTCCTCTGTTCCTCTGTTCCTCTGTTCCTCTGTTCCTCTGTTCCTCTCCACCCTACATCTGCGCCTCTTCATCGAGTTCGGCCTGCAGGAGCTCGCGGCGATACATCGCAGCATACAGGCCACCCTGTTCGATCAATTCGCGATGCGTACCCTGTTCGGCGATCCCGCCGTTGTGCAGCACAATAATCTGGCCGGCATCCTTCACGGTGGCGATCCGTTGCGCGATGATGATACTGGTGCGCTCACGCATCACTTCGCGCAGCCCACCGAGGATCTCGGCAGCCGTATGGGTATCGACGCTCGATAACGCATCATCAAGCACCATGATCGCCGGATCACGCAAGACGGCCCGGGCAATCGCCGTGCGTTGTTTTTGCCCACCCGAAAGGGTGACGCCCCGCTCGCCGATCATGGTGTCGATTCCACCCGGAAACTGCGCCAGATCGTTGCTCAGCCGCGAGACGGTAATCGCACGCTCAACTTCGGCATCGCCGGCGTCGGGGCGACCAAATACGACATTCTCGCGGATCGGCACACTGAACAAAAATGTGTCCTGCGGCACATACCCGATCCCGCGCCGCAGCGCATCGAGCGGCAACTCGCGTACATCCCGACCATCGATCAGCACCTGCCCTTCGTCGGCATCGCGTACCCGTGCCAGCAGATTGACGAGGGTCGTTTTGCCGATACCGGTGGCCCCGACGATTGCCAGCGAACTGCCACGCGGTACCTTGAACGAGATATTGCGCACGACCCAACCATCATTGACCGGCGGCAGTACGGCTGGTGCCGGAGTCGTGCCGGTGTGTCCGTTCGCCAGCGCATGATGAAAGCGAATGCCAACATTACGGAACTCGACATCGCCGGCAACCGTGTAGTGGGTTGGTACTGTTTCGGCATTGGCAATCGCCGGCCGCCGGTGCAGCACCTCGGCAATACGCACCATCGAAGCCGCTGCCTGCTGATACAGGTCTACTGTCCAGCCAAGTGCGATCATGGGCCAGCCGAGCAGCGCCAGGTAGGCGTTGAACAGCACCAGATCACCGACGGTCATGGTACCTTCGGCGACAAAACGCCCGCCGACGAGCAAGACGAAGGCACCGATCATTCCGAGGACAATCGAGATCAGTGGCCAGAGCAGGCCGCTCAGCAGCACATAGCGAACATTGGTTGCTTGGTAGCGCTGATTGGCGGCCAGGAATGCCTTGATTTCGGCTTGCTCTTGGGCATAGGCTTTGATCGTGCGAATACCGCTGAAATTCTCCTGCGCACGGGTCGATATCTCGCCGAACTGATCCTGTACCGTGCGGAAGATGGCGCGCATCCGCCCGCCGATTACGATGAATAACAGAGCTACTGCCGGCAACAACAACAGCACCAGCAGCGCCAAAAATACATTGGTCATCAGCATGAGTGCTGCAGCGGCAATAATCAACAGCACCGCACCAACCAGCGAGTTGATGCCGGGGCCAAGGAAGGTACGTACCGCCGAGAGATCGTTCGTTACGCGCGCCATCAGGTCGCCGGTGTGCATCTCGCCATAGAACCCCTGGTCGAGTGTGAGCAGGCGGCGGAAGAGGCTTTCGCGCATATCGGTCTCGACAAGGTACGAAGCGCCGCCAACCAGCATACGCTGCCCATAGCGTAAGAAACCGTCGATCAGTGCGGCAAGCAGTAGCAGGCCGCCATATATCAGTAGATCGTTGGCGACGATACCGCGTGTATCGAGATCATCAACGGCCCGACCCAGAATCTGTGGGATCATAGCTGTAGCGGCGGTTGCCAGCACAGCACACAGGCAGCCGAGTAAGAAACGTTGTTGGTAGCGTTGAACAAACGGCAATAGTGAGCGAAGTTGTGACATGAAGCTTGCCTCCTGAGCATGTGGTATCTGTTGCTGCGGGGAACAACCACATGCCGCCATGGCGGCATGGCAGCGAAACCAACGTACTATACCAGCCTTCCGGTTGATGTGATCTCCGACTTTAGGCTGAATTCACCGGCTGTGTCGTGACCCGTATCCTTATCATATCGCAGACGGTATACTTAGCGTGAAGATGGTATCGTGGCCATCAACACACGTAATCACCCCCTGAGGCGCCTGCGTTATCTACCTCACGCGCAGGCTGCGTACGAGGACCCCAGGTCATGAACCAGATCCGTGGAACGGTCAACCGCATCGAAATGATCGGTTGAGTTGGCGACGCGCCAGAGCATCGGCTGCTGGCATCGGGTGCGGCGGTAGTGAACTTCCGCCTGGCGACCAAGCGTTTCGGGCCGAAGAATGAGGCCGGCGAGCGCACCTACGAAACCGACTGGACTACCATCGAGGCGTGGGATCGGCTTGCGACACAGGTAGCCAACTACCTGCACAAAGGCAGCCGGGTACGGGTTGCCGGGAGCTTGCACACCCATCAGTGGGAAGACAAAGAGAGCGGCCAACGGCGCTACAAGACGTTTGTACGTGCCGATGAAGTGCTGTTCCTTGATGCACGTGTCGATGCCAACGGTCAGGAACCTGCCGAGGTGATCGACGAAACCGAAGATATTCCATTCTAGTGCGAGTCCATTGAGTTCCTCCTGGCCCCTGGTCTGGTCATCTGGTGTAGGGCCACCGGATGACCAGACCTTTTTCACTTCATGCGAGTGCGAGTACAATAAAGGGGTAACGGGGAGTGGCCTCGAACTATTTCGCACACACAATGGAGTGTACAATGGCAAAGCTGACCGGTGGAGAAGCAATCGTCAAATCGTTGCGGGCATATGGGGTCGACACAATCTTCGGTCTGCCTGGTGTGCAGAACGACTACTTCTACAATGCGCTGTATGATGAAGGCGGTGCGATCCGGCTGATCCACACACGCCACGAGCAGGGCGCGGCCTATATGGCACTCGGTTATGCGCTTTCGAGTGATAGTGTCGGTGTCTACAATGTTGTGCCCGGCCCGGGGGTACTCAACACGACTGCGGCACTTGCCACTGCATATGCCACCAATGCCAGGGTGCTGTGCCTGACGGGGCAGATCGCATCGACGAGTATCGGGCGCGGATTTGGGATGTTGCACGAGATCCCCGATCAACTCGGGATTCTGCGTTCGCTCACCAAATGGGCCGAGCGGATCAATTCGCCTGCTGAAGCCCCTGGCCTGGTCGATGAGGCCTTTCGCCAGCTCGCCAATGGCCGGCCACGCCCGGTTGCACTCGAAGTTCCGCCCGATATTCTGGTGGCAACCGGTGAAGTTGTGGTATCGCGTGGCGAAGTGGCGCTGGCCCCGCCGGCGCTGGATCTAGACGCCATCGAGGAAGCGGCAAAACTCCTCGGGCATGCGCGCCAGCCGATGATTTTTGTTGGCGGCGGGGCGGTCGAAGCTTCCGCAAGCATCCTGGCGCTCGCCGAGGCGTTGCAGGCTCCGGTTGTATCGAACAACGCCGGGCATGGGATCGTCAGCAGCCGCAACTACCTGTCGCTGCGTACCCCGGAAGCACACATGCTCTGGTCGCGTGCCGATGTGGTACTTGCGATCGGTTCCCGGCTTCAGGCACCGCTGCAGAACTGGGGCACCGACGAGAACCTGAAGCTGATCCGGATCGATATCGACCCGATCGAGCAGACGCGCATAACGATTCCGGATGTGCCGATCCTGGCCCGTAGCGCCGATGCGGTTCCTGCACTGCTACGCGCCGTCGAGAAGCATAACCGCCCGCGTGCTTCGCGCCGCGAAGAGCTTGAGTCGCTCAAGATCGAGGTGGCCGGGCGCATTGCCTACCTCGAACCGCAACTCTCGTTCATCAATGCCATCCGCAGCGAGCTCCCCGATGATGGCATCTTCGTTGACGAAATGACCCAGGTGGCGTATGTCAGCCAGATCGCGCTCCCGATCTACCAGCCGTATACCTATGTCTCGACTGGCTATCAGGGTACCCTCGGCTGGGGATTCGCAACGGCTCTGGGCGTCAAGGTGCGGCATCCCGATCGGGCGGTGATCTCGGTGAATGGCGATGGCGGCTTCATGTTTACGGTGCAGGAACTAGCCACTGCTGTGCAGCATAAGATCGCTACCGTGAGCCTGGTGTTTAACGATAATGCCTACGGCAATGTGCGCCGTATCCAGAAGGAGCACTACAACGGCCGGATCATCGCCAGCGATCTGCGGAACCCGGATTTTGTCCGGCTTGCCGAATCCTTCGGCGCTCAGGGGCTGCGCGCCACAACTGCCGCCGAATTGCAGGCCGCCATCCGGCGCGGCATCGAAACCCCTGATGTGCCGACGGTGATCGAGATCCCGGTTGGTGAAATGCCAAACCCACGGGCGGCTTACTTCTTGCCGAAAGTGCGCCCGGTGCATAGCTGATACATCGCTCAGCTTTACACCGCTACAATATATCCCCCTCTGTATAACCTGCCATGTTGCATACCGGTGCAACATGGCAGATTGTTGTTCCCCCAGGCTGTAAGCCGATATTCAGGGCAAGAACCCACGACTATGGAACCATACTAGTACTTTGGTCATACGTTAAAATAGAGTTAAGGTTAATTATCAGTGGAGATAGTAGAGTACTCATGGCATATTGTACGATGCTTCGTCGTAGGAATACAGTAGTGATGTGAATTGTCACATGGCATTATCTCCACACACGAAAGGAACGTCGCAATGTTCATCTCAGCACTCTTTCGCCCGCAGACAATCGTCGCCATCGGGATCGCCCTGGTGCTTGCCACCGCCGCCTATGGTTTCGCCGCCGCCAATACTGTGCCGGATGCTCGGCTTGGTGATGGTGCCGGTACCGTCAGCGGCTACACCGTAACGAATGTCACCTACTACCTCGATGCCGCTGATCCCGGCCTGCTGGAGCGGGTGACCTTCAGCCTCGACGCGGCCGCAACGACCGTTCGTGGGCAGCTGGTTGCCGGTGGCGCATGGTATACCGCAACCAACACCAGTGGCCTTAACTGGGAGATCGACCCGGATCCGGATGTCAACACTGCTGATGTTGATACACTACGCATCGTCGCTGCCGAATAAGCATCTGTAGGCTAGACCGACGATGGGGTATCATGTGGCTGGGTGGCTGCATGATACCCCTTCAGCTTTTCGTGGGGGTTCGATCTGAGGGAGAAGCAGGACGTGCAACGTATGCCGATTGGCCGGATAGCCATACTGATTGTGATGCTCCTGACGATTGTGATCGGGGTGATGTTTGCCCCGATCCAGGTTGGTGGCAAGTCGATCTATGTGGTGGTCAACGGTAACAGTATGGAACCGCTCTACTACCGGGGCGACCTGGTGATCGTCGAGGCTGCATCCGATTTT
The DNA here is from genome assembly GCA_937859575.1 of uncultured Chloroflexota bacterium. Lineage (GTDB taxonomy): Bacteria > Chloroflexota > Chloroflexia > Chloroflexales > Roseiflexaceae > CALLZL01. The sequence goes on along the minus strand of CALLZL010000568.1, from coordinate 2,514 downwards.
CGGGTCGGCGAGATCGTCACCTATCAGCATCCCGATATCGGGATGGTTATTCACCGGATTATCGGGCGCACCCCGGATGGGCGCTGGATCTTTCAGGGGGATAACAACAACTTTATCGATCCATACGAACCGAGTACCGACGAATTGCTTGGGCGTTCAGTGCTTCACATCCCGCGCGCAGGGGCTGCGCTCATGTTCATTCGCCAATCACCGATTATCTTTACGGCACTTCTTATGGCAGTACCACTCATTGCAACCACAGGTGCCTTCTTTGGCAAGCAGCGTCGCAACGGGCGCAAACGCCCGGCAGCCACGACGGCATCTGCCACAAATAGCTGGCGCGAAACAACCCTGGCGATCATCGCACTGGTTGCGATGGCGGCGGCGACGCTGACCGGGTTTGCGTATACCCGCCAGCCAACCGCCATGCTCAATGCGGATGTTGCCTATACCCAGCGTGGTGTCTTCGGGTATAGTGCGCCGGCCGCACCCGGCATCTACGATGGTGAAGCGGCTGAAACCGGTGATCCGATCTTCCGTCGTGTTTCGCAACGGATCCAGATCACATTCGACTATGCACTCGAAAGCAGCGAAACACCCGATATCGCCGGCAGCTATGCGATGCTGGCCGAGATCAGCCTGAACAACGGCTGGCAACGGGTGATCACAATGGTTCCAGCACAGGAGTTCAGCGGCGCGCATATCGCCATGAGTGGCGAGCTGGATCTTGACGAAGTGAATGCCATCGTCGCACGGTTTGCCGAGCAGACCGAGATAGATGTTCGGCAGTTCTCGATTACCATCATTCCACAGGTGCAGATTTCGGGTGTGCTGGCCGATCGAGTGCTCGAAGATCAGTTCGCACCGCGACTTCGCTTTATTGCCGATCCCCTGCAACTCACACTCGTCACTGATGATGGGCCGGACGGCAAACCACTGCAACCGATGCGCAATGGGATGCTGCCACGCAGTATTACTACAACCGAACGACTCAGCCTGGGTGGCATCAGCCTCGATGTTGAGGCAGCGCGACAGATCGGGCTGATCGGCCTGCTGCTGTGTATTCTCGCCGCTGCACTGGTCGGGGTTCCACTCGTGCGTGATGCGGCACGCGATGAAGCGACCCGCATCCGATTGCAATACGGCATGTTAATTGTCGAAGCCCAACCGGGCACAGCGATCAACACACCATACACCATCCTGGTGGCAACCATCGCTGATCTGGCGAAGCTTGCCGAACGGCTGGGAGTTGTGATCGTGCATGAAACCCAGCCACATGCGCGATATGTTGTCTATACCGATACCCTGGCGTATGTCTACCGGGGGGTGGGTGAGCAGGGAATGCCTGAACGGCATGCAGCACCAGAGATGACCGTCGAGGCCGCACTGGCGGTGCTACCCGATTGGGAGAGCCGTTTTCTGACCGTCCTGCGTGAAAAAGGAATCGCTAGTGAGGCATGCCGCGCCGTGGGGATCAGCCTGGAGCAGGCCTATCGTGAGCGGGCGGCATCAGCAACATTTGCACAGGCATGGGCCGCGGCGCGTGCCGAATATATGCACCAACTCAAAGGAGGCATGCCATGACGAGCCGACTTGTGCGCATGATACTAATGCTCAGCCTGCCGTGGCTGGCTATTCTGGCACTTGTGGTTGCCAATGCGGCCGCGAATAGTGTGCCGACCACACGGCTTGGCACTGATCAGCGATCGATCTCGGTAAACAACCTCAAGCCGAATTCGTGCAGTGCACAGAATGTCTCGAATCTGATCGTCGGTAGCGGCATTTTTACCGGTACATCGGGCAACGATCTGTTGCTCGGCAGTGATGGCGACGACGAGATATATGGTGGTGGCGGCAACGACTGCCTGGTTGGCGGTGGCGGTGATGATATCCTGATCGGCGGTGATGGCAACGACACATGTATTGGTGGTGCGGGCAGCGATACGTATGATGTATCGTGTGAGAACCAGAAGTAACCTGGTGCTGAAGGTTGGTTGTGGTGGGTGATGAAGATCAACGATTCAATACCCGCCAGCAGATCCATGATCGTGCTGCCGCATGCGGCAGCACGATGTTTTATTGAGTATTGCTTTGTGTGATCACCAGGCGATACCCGATCCCGCGAAGATTTTCGATCAGCACCGGTTGGCCTTCGAGTTTGCCGCGTAGGCGGAACATGAGGGCATCGAGCCGGTTACGATACACATGCGGTGATGGTGTGGTGCCATCGGCCGCCTTTTTTGTTGTGCGGTCATCGTAGAGCGCGGCAATGATGGTTTCGTGCAGCACTGGCCGGCCGGCGTTCTGTTGCAGGATGGCGAGCAGTTGCTGTTCGAGCTCGGTCAGCACCAGGTCGGCCGGCAGTGGCAGAGCGGCGCCGGCCGGTGTGCCGGCGCGTTCGGCGGAGCGCGTGGCGGCCGCCTGGGCCAGCACAAAATCGTGGAACAGGCCGGCAAACAGGCGGAATGACTGTTGTTCGGGCATGAGAAAGCCACGTGCGATCAGCGAACTGAT
>CALLZL010000567.1 GCA_937859575.1 uncultured Chloroflexota bacterium | reverse complement strand
CCTTGTCCTGGCGGATCTGGCACTCGGGCGGGCGCGGCGGGCATTGCCGTTGGTAGCGTTGCTGTTGGCCGGGCTGAGCCTGGTACATTTTGTCGTGCTGCTGTTTGCGCTGGCCTGGTGCGGCGTGCTGGCGGTGCTGCGCGGCCGGCGCGCTGTGGCGGATCTGGCGTTGCTGGCCGGGCTGACACTGGTGCTGGTCTTTCCGTGGTTTACGCTGCTGCTGACGCAGGTGCGCCCCGGCAGCGGCAGTGCAGCGCAGCATGTGGTCGGCAATCCGTTCTATAACCAACTACCGCAGGCACTCTTGTGGGCCGGTCATAACCGGCTACTGCTGGCGCTGGCGGGTGGTGGTGCCCTGCTGGCATTGCGTGCCCGTTCACATGCCGCGATGGTTGCGACACTGCTGATCTGGTGCCTGGCGATTGTCATGCTCGCCAATCCGACCCTGCTCGGGCTGCCATACCTCTCGCTGATCACCAATGAGTTTGTGACCATCACAATGTTTGCGCCGATCGCGCTCTTGATTGCCGCCGGTGTTGGGGTGCTCGATACGCAGATCGGCCGGCGTAGCCGGTATGCCGCAATGCTGGGGGTGTTGCTGCTGGCGCTCGCCTGTGCAGCCGGCTTCCGTAGTGTCGTGCGGGCCGACACGATTATTGCCACTGCCGCCGACCGCGACGCCATTGTATGGGCGGCGGGCGCGATCCCTCCCGATGCGCGTGTAGCTGTGAATACTGCCGGCTGGCTGAATGATGTCGATCGTGGTGCCGACGGCGGCTGGTGGTTGTTGCCACTCACCGGCCGGCAGGTCAGCACGCCGCCGGTGATCTACAACTATGGCGTGCCGGAATATACCGCCGCCGTCAAGCGTGAAACCAGCGAGCTGCGCAATCTCGCTGGTGATCCAGCCGCTGCTGCCGATTTTATGCGGCGCTATGGTTATACGTATGCCTATGCCACCGATGCCGGGCCGGCCTTCAAGCGGGCTGCCATGGCCGGTTCAGCGCTTTTCGAAGAGCGCTACCGCAATACTGCTATCAGTATCTTCCGGCTGGTACAGTAGGCAACGTGTGGCTGGGGAAGCGGTATGCGCCGCCGGCAGAGGTGGTTGCCGGCGGCGCGAGGTGTACGGCTATCTTTACGACGCGCCGGTGATCTTGGCCACCAGCAGGTCGCGGTTCATGCGGGCGATCACATCGAGCGGGATCTCTTTCGGGCAGACGGCGGTACACTCGCCGATATTGGTGCAACCACCGAAGCCTTCTTCATCCATCTGTTCGACCATATGGATCACGCGCCGGCCACGTTCGATCTGCCCCTGCGGCAGCAGCCCCAGATGGGCGATCTTCGCACCGGTAAAGAGCATGGCCGAGGCGTTCGGGCATGCCGCCACACACGCGCCGCAGCCGATACAGGCCGCTGCATCCATTGCCTTTTCGGCGTTCTCCTTCGGCACCGCGATCGTATTGGCATCCGGTACGCCGCCGGCCGAAACCGAAACATACCCACCGGCCTGGATGATGCGATCCAGGGCACTGCGATCAACAATCAGATCCTTGATCACCGGGAAGGCTTTGGCGCGCCACGGCTCCAGCGTCAGCGTCTCGCCGTCTTTGAAATGGCGCATATGCAACTGGCATGCGGTTGTTCCGCGTTGGCCGCCATGCGCCAGGCCATTGATCACCACACCACATGCACCACAGATCCCTTCGCGGCAGTCGTGATCAAAGGCGATCGGCTCCTCGCCTTTCAGGATCAGCTCCTGATTGAGCACATCAAGCATTTCGAGGAACGACATATCCGGGCTGACATCGGCCAGTTGATAGGTGACATACTTCCCCGGTGTGGCAGCATTCTTCTGACGCCAGACTTGAAGCGTAAGATTCACGTTATACTCCGTTACTTGTAGCTGCGCTGCTGCAGCTTGACATTCTCGAACGTCAGGTGCTCGCGGTGCAGGGTGGGGGCTTCGAGCTTTCCGGTATATTCCCAGGCCGCCACATACGAAAACTTCTCGTCGTCGCGCTGTGCCTCGCCATCTTCGGTCTGGCTCTCTTCGCGGAAGTGCCCGCCGCATGATTCTGTTCGGTGCAGCGCATCGAGGCACATCAGCTCGGCAAGCTCGAAGAAATCGGCAACGCGCCCGGCCTTTTCAAGCTCCTGGTTGAGATCATTCCCCTCACCCGGAACCTTGACGTTTTCCCAGAATTCGGCACGCAGTTCGGGGATGCGCGCAAGCGCCCGGCGCAGCCCGGTGTCGTTGCGTGCCATGCCGCACTCATCCCATACGAGCTTGCCCAGTTCGCGATGGAATGAATCGACGGTGCGCGTGCCGTTGATCGACAGCAGCCGCTCGACCCGTTGCTGGATCTCGCTCTCGACTTCGCGGAAGGCGGCATGGCTGGTGTCGGCCTTGGCCAGCTTCGATCCAACCAGGTAATCACCAATAGTATAGGGCAGGATGAAATAGCCGTCGGCCAGGCCCTGCATGAGTGCACTGGCGCCCAGCCGGTTGGCGCCATGATCCGAGAAGTTGGCTTCACCAATCACAAACAGGCCGGGGATGGTCGACATCAGGTCGTAATCGACCCACAGCCCACCCATGGTGTAGTGTACCGCCGGGTAGATGCGCATCGGCTGGGCGTACGGGTTTTCGCCGGTGATCCGTTCGTACATGTCGAACAGATTGCCGTAGCGCTCGCGGATGGCTGCTTCACCGAGCCGTTGCATCGCATCAGTGAAATCGAGATAGACCCCCAGGCCGCCCGGGCCGACACCACGCCCGTTATCGCAGACCTCTTTGGCGGCCCGCGACGAAATATCGCGCGGCGCCAGATTGCCGAAACTCGGGTATTTGCGTTCGAGGTAGTAGTCGCGATCTTCTTCGGGGATCTGCGGCGGCGGCCGTGTATCGCCGGCCTGCTTTGGCACCCAGACGCGCCCATCGTTGCGCAGCGATTCACTCATCAGCGTCAGCTTCGATTGATGATCGCCACTGACGGGAATACAGGTCGGGTGGATCTGGGTATAACACGGATTGGCAAAAAAGGCTCCGCGTCGATGGGCGCGCCAGATCGCACTCGTATTGCACCCCTTGGCATTGGTCGAAAGATAGAAGACATTGCTGTAGCCGCCGGTTGCCAGCACCACCGCATCACCAATGTGCGATTCGATCTTGCCGGTAACCATATCGCGGGTCACAATGCCGCGTGCGTGGCCGTCGATCAACACCAGATCGAGCATCTCGGTGCGGGGGAACATCTTCACTTTGCCGAGTTCGATCTGATGGCTGAGTGCCTGGTATGCACCGAGCAGCAACTGCTGCCCCGTCTGCCCACGGGCATAGAAGGTGCGCGATACCTGCGCCCCGCCGAACGAGCGATTGTCGAGCAGGCCGCTGTACTCGCGGGCGAATGGAACCCCCTGTGCGACGCACTGGTCGATGATGTTGTTGCTGACCTGCGCCAGCCGATAGACATTCGCCTCGCGGGCGCGGAAGTCGCCGCCTTTGACGGTGTCGTAGAACAGCCGGAAGATGCTATCGCCATCGTTACGGTAGTTCTTTGCGGCGTTGATCCCGCCCTGGGCTGCAATACTATGTGCCCGCCGCGGGCTATCCTGGTAGCAAAAACACGAAACGTTATAGCCAAGTTCGGCCAGCGTTGCCGAAGCTGAAGCGCCTGCCAGCCCCGAACCAACCACAATCACATGGTAGCGCCGCTTGTTGGTGGGATTCACCAGCTTCACATCGAACTGGCGCTGTTCCCATTTCTTCTCAATCGGCCCGGTCGGAATGCGGGCATTCAGCCGTGCATCGGTGAATTCGAGCGGCCGGCGAACATCAACACCCGGTGTTGTGGTTGTGTCTGTTGTTGTCATGAAATCATCCTCTCCTGTTCGCTAGCGAACCAGCCCGGTCAGCACCGCCACCGGTACGATCGAAAAACCGACGAACAGGCCAATCGCCGATACAACCGATAACCCGCGCCACAACGCATCGGTTCGCTCATCATTCAACCCGATCGTCTGGAAGATGCTCCAGACACCATGGTACAGATGGACACCGAGTGCAGCGACGGCCAACAGGTAGATGCCGACCGTCAGCGGGTTGGTGAAGGCCGAAACGACATTATGGTAGGCATCACCCTGGATGAATGTCGGGTGTGCATTGCCGAAGGTAAAGTGCATCAGGTGGTAGATCAGAAACAGGAAGAGCGCGACCCCGCCCCAGCGTAGTGTCATCGAGGCGAAGTTGGCCCGTAGCCGACGCTTGACTTTATACCCCTGCGGCCGGCTTTCGATCCCCTGACGGGTGAGCTGAATCGCCGATATGACATGGGCGCTGACAGCGACTAACAGCACAATACGGACAACCCAAAGGAGCGTGCGTTCGGGAACGGCCGGCTCACCGACGGTACGCAGGAATTCGGCGTAGTGGTTGAACCCTTCGGGGCCTTCGAAGACCTTCAGGTTGCCGATCATATGGAGGATGACATACCCATAGCCGATGAATCCGGTGATCGCCATCACCGCTTTCTTCCCGATCGACGAACGATAGAGTGCGACTGCTGCTGCCATGGCTTCTCTTTCTAAAGCATACGGCTTTCAAGAATTTCTGCGCATGTACCGGCACGTTCGTGCATACCAAATATCCGGCAGCCGGCGGCGGCGCGATCCGGCAACTGTGGCGTTCGGTGTGTGCGTAGAAACTTCAACAAGGCCCATTGAACCGCACGAACGGTAGTGTTCGGCGGCCGGATCCGCTCGGGGTGGCATAAGAGGTCGTGCACGCGCCCTTACATGTCTAGCGACGCTGGTATGCGTCGAGATCGGTGTACGTCACGAGAAGCATTTCACGAATGCAACCGGCATTATAGCGCAATCCACGCCCCATGTCGAACCGCGAGAGATGGCAGCGCAAGCCGTGAAGCATCGCGTCGAGGCGTGGGTGGCATGCCGCAGTTGCTGCGGTGCCACCACGCGGCTGGGGCGGTTGGCGGCCACACGGCCCTGCAGAGAACACATAAGCCGATGGCCCGAAGTGTCGTACGACCTACGGTGTGGGGGTTGTGGTCTCTTCGGCTGTCGGTGTGGCGGGTGTGGGGTCTTCTGCTGGTGGGGTGGCGGGGGGTTTTTTTGCCCCCCGCGGGGGCGCCGGAGGGGGGATGCCGGCCCGCGGCGGGGGGGTTGTGGTCTCTTCGGCTGTCGGTGTGGCGGTTGTGGTCTTTTCGGCTGTCGGTGTGGCGGTTGCTTCTTGCGCCGCCGGTGTCGCAGTAGCGGCAGTATCGCCGGCTGTCGGCGATGGCTGCAGGCTGCCGAGGTCGAACGCGGCGTCGTCGGCGATATCGCTCAGGCGCTGCAGGAAGCGTTCGAGCCGTGCACTGCGCTGTTCGAGATTGCGGATCACGTCGGCCCGGCCGGCTTCGACGGTGGCATAGGCTTCGATCATATCGCGGCCGGTACGCAATTCGGCAATCATCGTCGCGTTTTCGCGCAAGGTGGCGCGCACTTCTTCATCGATCTGCTGGCGTACCGATTCAAGCTGCACCACGCGCTGTTCAACCTCACTCAGCGACTCGCTGCCGTCGGCAGCACGCCGGCTTGTTTCGGCCACCTGCGTTTGCAGCAGTAGATTATCGGCCTGGAGTGTCGCCACCTGCTGGTAGGCACCCTCGATCCGCGCCGGTGTATTAGGGGTATAGCCAAGCTGAAGAGCCGCTGCCGCAACCCCCACCAGCGCCAGGCTGGTGGTGATGATGATTACCAGCAGCGCGGCGAAGAGGCGGCTGAAGAAGCCACCACCCTGCCGGCGGGGCGGTGGGGCGGCCGGCGGTGGGCCGGCTGGTGGTGTGGCGGGCGCCTCACTAGTCATCGACGTGTCTCCGGTATGCCGAGCGACGTAGTGCCGCCACGGCTATCGGCCGCATCGGGTGCACCCGCATACAGCGAGCGCTCAGCGACAATCGGCTGGGTGGATCGTGCTGTAACGGTCATGGTACGTTGCCCGGGGAAGAGTTCGTGAATGGCGACCGTATAACGCGAACGCCCCGGCATGACGACCGTCTGGGTGCGGCTGGTGCCGTCGCCGGCAACCCCCGCGACCGCGACACGTGCCTGGTTGCGGTTGGGGTTGCTGAGCAGCAGATATTCGCGGTAATCGTCGCTGGTACGGCCATCGACAAAACGCCATGTATAGGCCGCCGCCGTTGCCCCCGGGCCGGCGGTGCCGGCTCCACCGCCCCGCCAGCTGAGTGCGCGCTCGGCGACTACCGGTCGATCCGATTCGACAACTGTTGCCACACCAAGTTCGGGCACGACTTCATTGACATTGATCGTCAATCGGGTGGTTGGCGGCAGCGCATAGCGCCGTGTCAGCGATGTACCATCGGGTGTCAGGAACGTCACTGCCACTTCGGCGTTTTGGGCATTCGGATTAAGCACCAGCAGCGACATCTGGAATGGCGGCTGGGTGGTACCCTCGGCGAAATACCAGCGCCGCGAGAGTTCGCTCACCCCCGGAGTAATATGCACACCGCTGCTGGTGCTGCTGCCGAACAGCATGGTGCGCTCGGCAACGATCGGCTGGCTGGCGATGATCCGCGTGCCGAAACCGGCATCTGCCAGTTGATCACCAACCACAATCACCCGGCGCTCAAGCGGCGGCAGACGTACCGGCTCGCGTGGTTGCAGGGTCGTACCGTCTTCTTTCCTATAGGTAACGGTCGCACTCACTTCAACCGGCTGCGGGTTGAACAACACCAGATAGGTTTGCCGAGCACCGATGGTCGAGCCCTCGGCAAAATACCAGACGCGTGCCGGGCGATCGATGCCGGGGCTGACGCTCAGATCGGTATTGCTGTAGCTCATGAAGCGTTCGGCCAGCACCGGTGCATTCGATTCAATATACGCCGGCACATCGGTGGTATCGCTGAAGACCTCATTCACCACCAGATCGACACGCCCCCCCGGCGCGATGGTGGTCTCGCGGATCACCGGCGGCCCGGGCTGGCGCAACAGTACATAGCGCACGGTTGCACTACTGTTGCTGGGGTTGATCACGGCCATGCGCTGGGCAAAATCAAAAACATTGCCCTCGGCGAAATACCAGCGTGCCCGCACGGTGAGCCGATCGGCACTGGTACGAATGTCGTTGATCTGTTCGCGTAATTGCGGCGATGGGTCGGCCGCTTCGGGAACAAGCTCGGTATGGCTGGCGATGTTGGGTACGACAATCGTCGCGCCGGAGATCTGCACACTGCGCTGGCCGAGCGGGGGGATCCCATAGGCTTCACCAAGCCACGCCAGGAGCTGGTTAAGAGCGACACGCTGCTGGGGAGGAGGAGCACTCGAACCGATCAGTGCCACATGCGCCACCGTGAGGCCACCCGCCAGGCGTGGAACGACCGATGCCGGCCCGCCGCTGCGCCCTTCGTAGATCGTGCCGTCGCGGTCGATGACATAATGGAAAGGCATATCTTCCCATTCGAGCACCTGGCGCTGGTAGGCCAGAGTGGCGCGCAGGAAGGGTAGTGGATTCTCGATCGTATCGTTGCCGATCTGATGCAGCACAATCCCGTTGGGGGCGCGGCGGGCGCTGCGGAGTGCCGGTGGTGTGCCGCCGCTCCAACTATAGCGCGGCACCAGCTGCGGCGCTGCCGTCAGGGTTGCCTGGCCGCCCACCGCCGTCGTGAGCGGCAAGCCGAGCACCTGTGGTGGGCCGGCACTGGCATCGATCAGGCTCAGTGTCAGATCGCTCAGGATCGGCGAGGCATTTGGCGCACGTGGGTTGGCGCGCAAGGTGATACGTACCTGCACCGCACCGCTCCCTGCGGCAAACGGGATCACCGCTTCTGTCGCCGTGGCATTACCATCTTCGTTCGGGCGCGCATCGCCGGCGGCAACCGGCCGATAGGCACCGAGTTCGGCGATTGTGGCACCACCACGCACTTCAAGCAGCATGTCGGTGCCGGGTGGAACATCGGCATGCCACACGGCACCGATCGCACTAAAGCTCACCGTTGTGCTGATTACCGTCGACTCGAATACCCCCTCGACGGTTCCATCGTCACGGCGGATCTGCTCGCCCACATCGGCGAGGCGCAGTTCACCATCGGCATTATTGGTGATCTGCAAGCCATCGCGGCGCTCGCTGCGCTGCCATTCGGCAACCGTACTGAAGACGATCTTCTGGATCTGCACCGGAGCCGCCGGAGTCGCCTGTGCCGACAGATACGCCGGCCGGCCGGTTGCGAACAGGATCGCTACGGCGATCAGAAGCAGCGTGCGTCTACGCATGGCGTCTCTCTGCTGTTTCACAGATGCCTGCGGCAGTTGTGCGGTATCCGCGAGCCGGCGGCTCAGGGCTGTGCCGCTTCGTCTGCCGGAAGCAAGGCGTCTTCGCTATAGGTATTGGCCGAGTCGTACAGGATCCATCCACCTGTGTCGGGGTAATCATCGACGGCTCGGATCTGGGCGCGGACTTGTTCTGGCCCATATTCGACGATCTGGTTTTGCGGTACCCATACCAGGGTGAAATCTTGCAGCCACGGGCGCAGCAGGGCATATTTGTCGGCCACCTTCTCGCCACCTCGCGCCAATGATGCAGCAATGACCTCGTAGGGGTAGCGGGCCGGCAGATCATGGCCGAGATCGCCGGGTGAGAAATGCGATGGGTAGATCATTGGGCAGACATAATCGGTATGTTCGGCCATGATCTCGATATTCTGGCCAATCAGTTCCGATGGTCGGAAGACGGTATACCCGAAGACATCGACCGAGAAGTAGGCGCCGACGCCATTGATCGCCCGATGCGAGAGCCGCAGTACTTCGGCAATATTTTCATACTTCTCTTCGGCAGTACCGGTGCGCGAGAGTTCGAGCCGATCTTTGTCGGTCGGGTCGAATTCGAGTGACGGAAAGCGGATATAGTCGTAGTTGATTTCGTCGAAGCCCAGTTGCGCCGCTTCAACCGAATGCTGGATGTTGTAATCCCATACATTGCGGTTCCACGGGTCGAGCCAGGTGTAACGAATCGACGGCGTCGGATAATCGGCAAATACCCCGCCGGTGCTGCGATCGCGTGCGGCCCAATCGGGGCGCGCATCGGCCAGCACATTGTCGTGGCTGAAGATGTGGACCCGGTCAAGGGTGTAGATAGTGCGCCGCTTCGCTTCGGCAAGGATCGCCGGCAGATCATAGTATGGCCGAGCCGTGCCAAGCTCCTTGACAATCGGCACCTGCGAATCGTAGTAGATCAACCCCAGGTCATCACGCAGATCGGATTTAATATCGATCACAATCGCGTTCAACTCGGTACGGTCGATCAGATCAAAGAACCGCGTCCGCAGGCGTTCGTTGGTTGCCACTGCCGCAGTAATATAGACGGCGCGCGTCTTGAACGGCTCAAGGGCGATGGTGTCGGGAATATTCCCCGGCTGAATCTCGATCACCGCTTTGCGGTAGCCGGGTGCAAGGATCTGAATATACCCCTGCTCGGGAATCCCCTCGAGCACAAAGCTTCCATCGCCACTGTTATCGATCCGCTCGAATGCGACATCACTGGCCCCTAATTCCGGGGTGGCAATAATGGTCGCATTCCGCACCGCTTCATTGGAAGTTGCATCGATCAGGCGGGCCCGGATCACATCGGGCCGCAAGACGGCATCGAGGGTTGTTGCCTTTTGTATCGCCTGAGAGAGCGGCGCATAGCCGGGGGCCTCAATGCTGATGGTTGTCTCTTCTTCGACGCCATTGAGCTCATAACGCCCGTCGGCATCGGTGGTGGCGGCGATCGTTCCGGCCCGCACCGTCGCACCGGCTACTGGCCCGCCGGTGAAGCGATCGGTGATCACGCCCGTCAGGCTGTTTGGCCGTAGTTCAGCATCAAAACTGGTGGCCCGTGCCAGATCGGCCCGTAACGACTCATAATCGGCCGCGTCGATGGCCAGCGTCAGCTGCTCGGGCAGGCCACTCAGTGTATAGCGCCCGTCGGCATCGGTCGTTGTGCTGATCGTATCGGATGCACGCTCCGTCGCACTGACGATCGGGGCCCCGGAGTATGAGTCGCGCAGCGAGCCGTTCAGAGTATTGGGTCGCAATACAACGTCCAGTGTTACCGTCAGAGCCTGTGATGCGTTCGGCTGGTACTGTTCCGCCAGTGCGACGGCAAACGATTCATAGCCGCCGACATCAACGGCGAGGGTATCCTCGGCATCCCAGCCAAGCGCCCGGTAGGTACCGTCGGCATTGGTGGTTGTCGCTGTCTCGCCGATCAGCACCGTCGCATTCGCGATCGGCGCGCCGGTGTAATCATCGGTGACGGTACCTATCAGTACCGGCTGTGGTGGTGTGCTGCATGCAGCAAGGAAGAGTGTGATCGCGATGCCGATCACGTGTGCCAACCTGGGGCGAAACAACAGTATCTTCATGGAATCTCGTCTAGTGGTAGGGCGGCATACTGGCATCTGGTCGCATCGTGGATGTGCCCCCCGCAGGTCACACCCACCGACAACCTCGCTACCCCGCTGTCGCCGGTATCTGGAGTCGCAATACTCCGGTATGCCGCACTGAATTGCTCACAGAGTCAGGGGCGTTTGTGCGATAATGACGGGCAACCAGGCGCTCTATCGTGGCATGATAAAGGTTTGACACCATGTTGTCAAGCAAAGCCTGGTTGCGAGACGGTCACATACTTTGTGTAAGGAGAAGCTGATGTCAGGTTCAGATTCCACCATCGATGGTGGGTTACGCAATGGGGCGTCGGTGTCGCATTGGCAGGCGACATCGGAGGCAGCTGCCTGGGGAAGCGATCTGCCGGCAACCGCCGATGTGGTAGTGATAGGCAGCGGGATTGTCGGCAGTTCGGCGGCCTATTGGTTGGCGCGGGCCGGTGTGCGTTTGATCCTGCTCGATAAGGTCGCCCCGGCATTTGGGGCAACCGGCCGAAATGGTGGGTTCATGACGTTTGGTACGGCCGAGGGGTATCGGGCGACGAGCGAGCGGATCGGTCATGCTGCTACCCGTATGATCTTCGATATGACATTGCGTAGCCGGGTGCTGGCCCACGACATGATCGCTGAAGAGGGGATCGACTGCGATTTCCGCCAGCCCGGGCGGCTGACTCTTTCGCTGAGTGGTGCGGAGCATGCCGCTCATGCTGCCGAAGTAGCTGCGCTTCAGGCCGATGGCTACCAGGGCGAGCTGTTGGATCGCGATGCCACGCAGGAGCTGATCGCCACCCCGCTCGGGGATACGATCGTCGGTGCGGTATTTGCGCCACACGATGCAATGCTGCATTCGGCGCGCCTGGTGTATGGAATCGCCGCTGCTGCGCAGCGCCATGGCGCACAGGTTGCCGCTGCCGAGGTACTGCGTCTCGAATCGCATGGCAGTGGTGTTGCAGTCATAACGAACCGGGGAACAATTGCGGCCGGTGCCGTGCTGGTCGCCGCCAATGCCTGGACATCCCAGCTGATTCCGCAGCTCGACGAGATCGTGGTACCGGTGCGTGGCCAGATGCTTTCGTATGCGCCGATTGCGCCGGTCTTCCAGACCGGTATTGGCGCGGAAGTCACAGCGACCGGTGAATACTGGCAGCAGACACCGAGTGGCGCGATTGTGATCGGGGGGTGCCGTGCTGCGGCAGCAGGGCGGGATGTGCGCGAACTGGCGATGGTGCCGACTGCCGAGGTTCAGGCGGCGCTCGAAACGGTTTTACCGGATCTGTTTCCCGCACTGCATGGCCTCGAAATTGCACGGCGCTGGGCCGGCCTCATGGCTTTCACCCCCGATTATCTACCGGTCGTCGATCAAGCCCCGCAGATCCCGAATGTCTGGTTTGCCGGCGGATTCTGCGGTCATGGCATGCCATTTGGAGTAGTGATTGGCCGGCATCTCGCCGATGCCGCCCGCAGTGGTACCCTGGCCGACGAAGTGGCACCGCTACGCCTGAGTCGCCCTTCGCTCTGAAACAGATCGGCGTGCCTTGCGGGAAGATCGGCAGCGATATCAGTATGGTCGACCTTCCCGCAAGATTGCCATAGTACAACCGGATCGGTACTATCTCGGCGACTCACCCCTTCACACTGCCGGCCGTCAGCCCTTCGACCATATACTTCTGCGCAAAGATATAGGCGATCACCACAGGCACCGACATAATCAGCGAGGCCGACATCAACTGGCCCCAGGGGTAGATATCGCCGAATACAAGTTGTTGCAGGCCGACCGGCAGCGTAAAGAGTCGCTCACTCGTCAGAAAGACAAAGGCAAACAGAAACTCATTCCACGAATTGGTAAACGAGAAGAGGGTCACTGCCAGTAATGCCGGTTTGGCCAGCGGCAGGGTCACCGACAGGAACGAGCGCAGTCGGGTGGCACCATCGATCATGGCTGCTTCTTCAAGATCCGGTGGAATCGAGCGGTAATACCCGAGCATGACCCATGTCGCAAACGGCATCAGGAAAGTCGGGTAGGTCAGTATCAATGCCGCATGGGTATTGATCACGCCGAGTGTGGTTAGAATGCGATACAACGGGATGAACATCAGCGATCCGGGCAGCAGGTATGTTACCAACAGTACGGTTGTCAGGGCGCTGTTGCCACGGAAGTTGAGGCGTGCCAATGCATACCCTGCCAGTGCGGCAAGCGCTACCGAGAGCACGGTAGTGACAACCGCCACGAAGACGGTGTTGGCAAACCACGCTGTATAGCCTGTACCGTAGATCAATTTCTCAAACTGGGCAATTGTCCATGGTTCGGGCCAGTAGATCGATGTGTATTGCTGGATCTGAAGCTCGGATTTGAAGGCGGTGATGAAGACCCAATAGAATGGGAAGAGCACATAGAGCAAAAACGGCAGGATCAGCAGCAGGCGAATGCCGACGCCGAGACGTTCGCGGGTGGCGCGCCGCATGTGGGCCCTGCCGCCGACGAACACGCGCCGCAGGGTGTGGCCGATTCGCTCGAAGAGATCCGACACAAGGCTGATCGGCCAGAGTAGCAGATCGGTCAGCCGGCTTAACAGCATACCGAGTGTGCTGAGCGAGCGAGTGAGCCGCCCTT
Source organism: uncultured Chloroflexota bacterium (assembly GCA_937859575.1). Taxonomy (GTDB): domain Bacteria; phylum Chloroflexota; class Chloroflexia; order Chloroflexales; family Roseiflexaceae; genus CALLZL01. The sequence goes on along the minus strand of CALLZL010000567.1, from coordinate 5,251 downwards.
CATCAGGGCGCACTGCGTGCTGGTCGCGCAGCATGAAACGGGCCAGCAACGCAATAAAGATCACCAGGATCGGTGCCGTGCTGAGCGCTACAGCGGCACCCGGCCCGAAACGCAACCCGAGGATCGCCCATTCATATGCCAGAATTGAGTAGAGCCGCGTTGCCCCACCTGGCCCGCCGCCGGTCATCAGATACACAAGGCCGAAACCGTTGAAGGGCGGCACCGGCAGGAGCAGAGAGGTAACCGCCATGACATACTGCAGGCCCGGAATTGTGATATGGCGGAACTTGTCGATCGGCCGGGCACCATCAACCTCGGCAGCTTCATACAGCTCACGGTCGATCGCCTTCAAGCCGGCCAGCAGCAGCAGGGTGAAGAACGGAATGCCCTTCCAGATATTGACGGCAATCACACTCGGCATGGCGAGATTGTTTTCGGCCAGCCAGGCGACTCTGCGGTCGATAATGCCCAATGACTGCAGGATCGGGTTCAGCCCACCGAAAATCGGATCATAGATACTGCGCCAGGCCATCGCCGTCACCACTTCGGGGACGATCCAGGGCAACAGCATGAGGCCGGTCAGGATATTGCGGAATGGAATGCGGCTATGTAGCAGCAGTGCGATCGTCAGGCCGACCAGAAGTTTGCATGCGACCGAGACGGCCGTGAAGACGATAGTGTTCTGCAGCGACCCAAGGTACGAAGCATCACTTAAGAGCCGGGTATAGTTGGCCAGGCCGACCCACTGCTCGGTACGGGCGATCGACCGAGTCGTGAAGCTGATCAGGATCGCATTGATAAACGGCCAGAAGATCAGGCCGGCCATGATCAGCACCATTGGCGCGATGAATGGGTAGGCGACCATCCAATCACGTCCGAGGAGTCGGCGTGTCCAGTGCATGCGCCGTGGTGCATGCGGTATGACTGCCGGTACCGTCGTCGTTGTTGCTTGTTTTGCCATCACATGCTCCCCGTTGCCAAGTACTGCGCATGATTGTGCATATGTGCAGGCAGGCTGCACAGCGCACGGATCTGCCCGCTCTGCTGCACTATAGCGCAGCAGAGCGGGTCATGTTCTTATTGCGGCAAACCAAGCTCCTCGAAGATTTTAACAATCTTTTCGTGAGTATCTTGCACGGCAGCCTCGGCGCTCATGCGCCCGGTGATGACATTCGACATCAACTCGCTCTGCAGCGATGCGGCTGTGATGGCATCAATGGCTGCATTCGGCTTGGCCGGGTAGGCGTTGCCGGTGTAGTTTGTCGGGTTGAAGATGATATCCTGCAGTGTGCGGAAGTTCGGATCGATACTGAGCAACTCCTCATTCCAGAGGTTTTTGTAGGCCGGTAAGAACAATCCGCCCCCTTCCTGCGCCATAGGCAGGAAGTTCTCGGGCTTAAGCAGATGCAGGATCGTCTCCTTCGCCAACTCGGGGTTCTTGGCGCCTTTGAAGATTGAGAACCAACCGTTGCCGCCGGCCTCGAGCACGTTGCCGTCGCGCGCTACCGGTGCCCGTAAGACGGCAATGCTGTCGAAGATTGGATTCTGATCCTGCTTCGCTTTGGCATATACACTGAATGCGTTGGTCGTTAGGGCGACCTTGCCGGCCAGAAATGCCTCGTTGTTGCTCGGGTCGGTCCAGCTCTCGACACCCGGCGGCAACATCGGTTTGTACATGTCGGCCATATAGATCTCGGCCAGCCATTTGACGGCCTCGACCGTTTGTGGTGAATTGAAAACGACTTTGGTGCCGCTTTCGTCGGTAAAGCTGCCGCCGAAGCGTTGGATGACGCCGGTGATTAATCCATGCCCATCACCCGATTTGTTGACGGTCAGCCCCCAACCCCACATTTCGGCAGCCGGATCCGAGACCGCCAGTGCCGCGTCGCGCCGCTGATCGTCGGTGGTGAGCGTACTGACATCGATCCCCTTGGCTTCAAAAATATCGCGCCGGGCAAACCACGCCCCCGAATTGCTGATGAACGGCACCGAATACCAGCGCCCATCGATCAGTGCGTTGTCGGCTGCATTGACCGGCACTACGGCACCATACATGCCGACGAGCTCTTCGACGACATCCGTCACATCTTCAAGTGTGTCGAGGAAGTAGAGTTGCTGAACGCTGTTAGTGTGGTAGGCTAGATCCGGAGGGTTGCCAGATTGTACCGAGGCCTGGATCTTGGCATTGAAATCGCCGAACACTTCGGGATTGACGGTCGAGATGTCGAGCTCGCCGCCCCGGCTCGCAATATATTGCGTCGTGGTGTTGCGGAACTTGATCTCGACACCTTCGAAGTATTCCTGACGCTGTAGGATGGTGATCTTGCCGGCATTGGCTTGTGCCGGGGGGGCTGCCGTCGGTGCTTCGGCCGCCGGAGCCGCCGGGGCCGTCGTCGGCTCGGCCGCCGGAGCCTCTGCGGGCGCTGCCGGGGGGGCAGTTGGTGTACCGCCACAAGCGGCAAGCAATGCCATACCGGCACTGCCTAGCATCGCGCGTAACATCGCACGGCGCGATAAACGGGGGGTGGTGTCTTCCATACGAAAAACTCCTTCGTTCGCTCAAGCCGGGCATGGCTGTCATGGAAGCAACCGGGATTTCCGTGGGAGTGAAACTGCGTATACCAACTAACGGATTCTGGGTGTATGTGGTATGCCGATACGGCCGGGCGGTCATCCTCTCTTTCTAACGTGTAGCACGTCTACAGCGCACAGCGATAGGTTCGCTGCGTAGGATTGGTTAGAGTTGACGGTACGCCACAAACAACGAAACAGCAGCCCCCGAGGCACGCCGGCTGCCTGCGGTTGCGGTGTTATTGGTATACATAAGCGATTATATGAAATGTAAATGAAATATATTGCTGCTTATAATACAGGAAATCGCTTACCAGTGTCAATGATAAGGAGGCCAGCAATGCACATTCGTACCATGCATGTCACTCCGGTGGCCATGTCTGATCCGCCGTTGTTGAACGCTGCCGGGCTGCATGCCCCATACGCCCTGCGCGTGATTGTCGAACTGGTGACGGATGATGGGATCAGCGGCGTCGGTGAAGTTCCGGGCGGTGCCGCCGTCGTTGCCGATCTCGAAGCACTTCGGCCGCTTGTCGAAGGGCGTGATCCATTTGCGCTCAATGCGCTCGACATGGCGTTGGCTCACCATTATGCGCAGTGGGATGGTCGCCGCCGTGCGCGGGCCTATGCGGCGCTTGAGGTTGCATGCCTCGATATATGCGGCAAAGCCTGCGGACGCCCGGTTGCTGATCTGCTTGGCGGCATCGTTCGCGAGCGGGTCGATTTTTCGGCCTATCTGTTCTTCAAGTATGCGGGTGCCGGTGGTGAGCTCGGGTTTGCCACTGATCCGGCCGCCGCCGGTTGGGCAGCAGCGCGTCAGCAGGCTGCGCTTGATCCGGCCGGGATCGTGGCACAGGCGCAGGCCATGTGTCATGCCTTCGGGTTTCGTTCCATCAAACTCAAGGCCGGAATCCTCGAACCGGCGATCGAAGTTGGTGCGATCCTGGCGCTTCGCGAAGCATTTGGCCCCAATATACCGCTGCGAATCGACCCCAATGCCGTCTGGTCGGTCGAAACCGCCATAACGTGGGGCAAGCGTCTCGAAGGGGTGCTTGAATATTATGAAGATCCTACCCGCAGCCAGGAGGCGATGGCCGCGGTTGCGCGCGCCGTGGCGATTCCGCTGGCAACCAACATGTGTACGACATCCTTCGACGATCTGCCGGGGAGCGTGCGCCATGGCTCCGAGCAGATCATCCTGAGCGATCATCATTTCTGGGGCGGCCTGCGCGCCTCGGTCGAACTGGCGCGTTTCTGCCGTACGTTTGGTCGTGGCCTCTCGATGCACTCCAATAGCCATCTTGGTATTTCGCTTGCCGCCATGACACATCTTGCCGCTGCTGTGCCTAACCTCACGTTTGCATGCGACACGCACTACCCTTGGCAGTCGGAAGATGTGATCGCCGGTGGTCGCTGGCAGTTTGATGAAGGGGCCATTGTTGTGCCGCCTGCCCCCGGCCTGGGGGTAGAACTCGATCGCGAGGCGCTGGCACGCCTGCACGCCAACTACCTCGCCTGCGGCCTGACTGAACGCAACGACGAAATCGAAATGCAGAAGGTGCAGCCCGGCTGGAAGTTCGTGCCGGTGCGCTATTGATGCATTGCAGGGGCATGCGCGATCCCAGCAGCGTGTCATCCTGAGCGCAGCCTGCCGGTGGCGGTTGCTGACGTTCCGCCACACCTCATGTAGCATTCTGATGGAACCACCTGCAAGACAGTGGTATACTTTAGAGAGGAATTAACACATATTCAACCAGGAGACTTCGATCCGTTATGCGTATTGCAATGCTTTCCGTCCATAGTAGCCCACTCGCACGGCTTGGCGGCAAAGAAGCCGGTGGTATGAATGTCTATGTGCGTGAGTTGGGGCGCGAGTTGGGGCGGCGTGGCATCGGCGTCGATATTTTTACCCGCTCGCAGGAACCCGGCACGCCGCGTGTCATCGCACTCGATCGCGGCGTCCGGGTTGTCAATCTGCAGGCCGGGCCACTGGCACCATACGATAAGAATCTGCTCCTCGATTATCTGCCGGAGTTCATGAGCCGTGTGCGCTGTTTCGCCGACGGTGAAGATCTGAGCTACGATCTGCTCCACAGCCATTACTGGATCTCGGGTGAGGCGGCACTTGCACTGCGCCGTAGCTGGGGTGTACCGGTCGTGCATATGTTCCACACGCTCGGGGCTATGAAGAACCAGGTAGCACGCAGTGATGAAGAACGCGAAACCGGCCGGCGGATCGATATTGAGCGGCTGCTCATGAGCGAGGCGGATGCGATCATTGCCGCAACGCCGCTTGATCGGGCGCAGATGGTGTGGCACTACGGGGCCGATGCCGATGCGGTGAGTGTCGTGCCGTGCGGTGTCGATCTTGGGCGCTTTCAGCCACGCGCTATGGCAGATGCCCGTGCGGCGCTTGATCTGCCGCCGCCGCCGCACCGGCTGCTGTTGCTTGTCGGCCGCATCGAACCGCTCAAGGGGATCGACGCGTTGATCATGGCAATGGCTCGTATATTCGAACAGCAGCCGGCACTCCGTGGCCGGCTCACGGCGCTGGTGGTCGGCGGCGAGGGCGAAGATGCACCAGCGCGTTGGAACGCCGAACAGCGGCGTCTCGATGCACTGCGCCACGAGTTGGGTATCGCCGATGCCATTCGCTTCGTCGGTGCCCGTACTCAGGATC